>JBJKQZ010000119.1:0-5616 GCA_046704865.1 Terriglobia bacterium | reverse complement strand
CCGGGTGCTCGTGAATAAAACAGGCCTCAACGGCCGCTACAGCTTCAAACTCCATTGGTCACCGGAAATGACTCCCCGAATGCTGATGCCCACAATGGGTGGCCAATCGAGTCGTAACTCAACACCTTCCGAGCCTTCAGGCCCGTCTCTGTTCACCGCCCTCCGGGAGCAGCTTGGGCTAAGAGTGGTATCTGGAAAAGCTCCCGTGGATGTCATCGTCATCGAACACATCGAACGCCCAACACCCAACTGATGAAACGCGACAGGGGCATGGCCCGGTCTGCGGTTCTTTCACTCGATGATCCTCGCTTTTTCCTCCCAGGAGAAACCGATTTGCCCAGCGAGGCGAGTCCGGGGCGAAGGACTTCATCTTGCAGAATTTTGGAGGCCGCACACTTTAAGCTGCATTCGCGCCTGATCCAGACTTCATTAAAGTGTACAATTGAGTTTCGAAAAGGAAACGCCATGTCCCTGCCGAAGCAGGATAACCGGAGGCAGCTTCGCGTGGGAATACTCGCGCTTGTCGGCGTGATCGCCCTGGCCGCCGGCGTCTTCATCAGCGGGAAGGGCAGCTTTTTCACTCGCCATTATGAGCTGAAGCTTTACCTCCCGAGTGCCAGCGATTTGCGAAACGGCGCTTCCGTGCGCCTGGACGGCATTCCCATAGGGAATGTTCGGCGAATCACCATCTCAGGCTATAAAGAGCCGGGCCGCGCAGTGGAAATTGACCTTGATGTTCCCAGGAAGTACCAACAGCAAATTCGGAGTGATTCCGTTGCCGCAGTGCAAAGCACTGGACTGCTCGGAGAAGCCTACGTAGACATCAGCAAGGGCACCTCGTCCTATCCGGCCTTGAAAAACGGCGACGAGCTCCAGAGCCGGGATGAGCCGGACATGAAGGATGTCCTGCAGAACGCCAATGATGTCACCGCCAACTTTCGCGCTTTAGGCGCCAGCCTGACCGACATTACCGCAAAGATTCAGCACGGCCAGGGCTCGGTCGGCAAGATGGTTTCTACCCGTGCATTTTCCAACCATATGAAAAAGACCGTGGCGGAGGCGCAGGATCTGGTCAACCAGGTAAACGGGGGACACGGCACTCTTGGAAAGTTCTACACCGAAGAAGAGACGCTCGACAACAAAACCGGCGCCGCAATTAATCGTCTAAACCAGATTAGCGGTCAAGTAGAGAAGGGGAATGGCACCCTGCCGAAACTTATTAACAATCGGACGCTGCACCGCCAACTCAAACAGGTGGCAACAGACGCCAGGACTGTGATGAAGAACATTGAAAGTGGGAAAGGTACAATTGGCGGACTCGCTACCAATCAGCAGTTCCATAGCCGCGTTAACGACACGGCGAAGGCCCTTGACGTCATTACGACTCGCATGGCGGATGGCAAAGGCACGCTCGGCTACCATTCCACCAACCCGCAGTTCTATCAAAACCTGACATCGAGCGTCGAATCCCTGAAGGAGTTCCTCGCCAAATTTCGCAAGAATCCGCGAAAATTTATGACGCTGCGTTTCCACATTTTCTAATTCTACTGGTGTGCCGACGACCGGGTGGTGTGTTTAATTCGTTTCTCCTCCCAGAGCATGAACAAAAAATTGCGCGCGCGGATTCTACATCTCGCGTTCCGATGCGCCGGGCCGCCATTTTGCTGAACGTCCCGCCGACGCGTAATCAAATCCGGTACAGGAGCACAAAAAAATGGGGCGCCTTTTCGGGCGCCCCTTCACTCAATTAGGGAGGAACACTGCTACCTGCGAAAAAACTCGTTACCAGATGGCCCGCCACAGCGACCTGGCGCCGGTGGCTACGGTGTGTGGAGTTCGCTTAGCGCTGTAGTAAACGGCTGCACCTCCGTCCTTTGCTCCATTGGTAGTTACCTGGCCCACGTGGACCAGTGCACGCTTGACGGAGTTGCCTGCATTCGCCGTCGCCGGAACAGCATCGCTCTGGATTTTATCCATTGCAGCCTCTCCGCCGGATGCGGTCGCGGCCGCAGCTACTGCCGTACCTTTCACCACCATCCTGCCTGCATAACGGATGGCGCCCGCCCTTGCGGCAGGAGCAGCCCACGTAACCAGAACAGCGGCCAGCGCAACCATTCCGCCTTTAAGACAGGCACGAGATACGCGATTCAACGACATATTTGATTCACCTCAATTGGGTAATTGTCCAAATCTTACCTTCGCGGAAACTTGCAAATTGGTTGCCGATTGTATCATTAATCACAATCAGATCAACATGTTTCTTTCATTACAAGAACTTACAAAGACTTCCCGCTCACTTTCCCGCTTCCCGGCACGCCTCGGACTCGGGAATTCTGCCCGAAGCCGTGTACTTTCAACCCCATTTCGTGCAAGCCCTTATCATGCCCAACCCCACACGCACCGCCTTACATTCATCAGATGATTACCGGGGCGTTACGGTTGCCGAGGCCTCCCGATTTGAATATGGCAGCTCCAAGGAGTGTTGGATTGCCGATTGCCGCCGGTTTTTGGGCAAAGGGTTCTATCAGCGGTCCGGGTTGGAAAAGCCTGGAATTTTTCCCTGCCGTGAACCAACATATTAGTATCCTCGCGCGTTTAACAAGGCATGAACAAACAGTGCGCAGTCTCAGCGCTACCGGTAATCATAGATGCAGACCCTGCCGATCGCCTGGCATCGCTGTTCGATGCCCACTACGATCGCCTCTACCGCCTGGCCAGACGCCTTGCGCAGAACGCCGATGACGCTCTTGATCTCGTCCAGGAGACGTTTCTAAGAGCGGCTCGCCGCCCGAAGTCCATCCCTGCGGGACCCTCAAATGAAGAAGCGTGGCTGGTGCGCGTTCTCATCAACATCCGCCGTGACCAGTGGCGAAGGAGATCGGTTCGCGCCCGGCAAGAGGAATCTACTCGTCAGGATACGCTCCACAAAAACAGCAGGACGGACCCGGAAGCGAGTCTGATTGCCAGAACCGCTGTGTGGCAGGCGTTGGATGGCCTGCCTCCCCGCCGGCGCGCCATCGTCGTGATGCACGAACTTGAGGATTTACCCGTCCCCAATATTGCGTCTCTCCTTGGCATCAGCGCGATTACGGTTCGCTGGCACCTGTCAATGGGCAGGCACGACATGGCCCGCATTCTAAAATCTTCAGGAGGAACCGAACATGAATAACCTCAAAGAGCTTCTGCAGAATGCCGACCCGCTCCAGCATGAATCGGCGCCGCCTCCACAACGGCGGGCATTACAACGCCAGGCAGTTCTTGCGGCAAGCCGTCACACTCAGGTCCCTGCACCGAAGACGCGCTCACGGGTTGCCATTTTCGCAACCTCCGCACTGATGGCGGTTGCCGTCGTAGCCCTCGCGGCGTTCTTATGGTCAATGTTCAACAGCAAAGTTGAGGCGGCCATCCGGTTTGAAGTGAGAATGGCTGAAACCGCGCCTGCTCCAGGCCTGCAGAAGGCGCAGGTAGCAGGAACTGACCGTTATGTCTACCTTCACTCGGGGGTGGTCGTGAGCAACAATGACATCGCCTCACTCCGAGTAGTGCAGGCAGGCGGGCAGTCGCAATATGGCATCAGCATCAAGTTCAACGCAGCCGGTGCTGACAAAATGCGCAAGGCAACATCGGCCCACATCGGCAAGCCCCTTGCCATTCTTCTGGATGGACAGGTCATCATGGCCCCGGTGGTACGCGACGCCGTCGGCGAGTCTGCCATGTTGACCGGCCACTACACCAAATCAGAAGCCCAAAATGTCGCCGACAGAATCGCCAAGGGAATTGGAATGCAGTAGATTCATGGTCAGGCCGGCCATGGACGGCCCGCAAATTGACACCCCCATCCCCCTGTGTTACGTTGAAGATTCAGGGGGTTGGCCCGCAGATCGACACGCCTCCACATCAAAGTTCCACTCGACAGGCAGAAACCATGGCAGCGAATGACCGATTTTTCTTTGACCGTTACGGACTGGCCCAGGCGGACCTGGAGCGCTACCTGGCGGAAGCGCTTTCCGACGGCGGCGACTACGCAGACCTCTATTTTGAGCACACCACCTCCACTTCCCTGCTGGTGGATGAGTCGCTGATCAAGTCGGCGCTGGAAGGCATCTCCATGGGGTGCGGCGTGCGCGTGCTGGCGGGAGAGCAGACCGGCTATGCCTACACGGACGACCTTTCGCCGGAAAAGATCCTGAAGGCCGCACGGACCGCGGCGCGGATTGCCAGCGGCCCGGCAAGTGTTTCCACCGTGGGACTATCAAGCGTGCAGCCGCCGAGCGACCTTTACCCGGTTGCGGCGCCATCCACAGACCGAGCCCTCAGCGACCGGCTGGAGCTGGTTCGCCGGGCCGACATTGCCGCGCGGGCTTACGATCCCCGGATTGCACAGGTACGTGTAATTTATGCCGACCAGAGCCGCCACGTGCTGCTGGCCGGTTCCGACGGACGCATTGTGACGGACTTCCAGCCGCTGGTGCGCATGAGCGTTTACGTGATTGCGCAGGACGGCGACAAGCTGCGTTCCGGCACCTACGGTGGCGGCGGACGCGTAGGCCTGGAGTTCTTTG
Organism: Terriglobia bacterium; assembly: GCA_046704865.1. Taxonomy (GTDB): domain Bacteria; phylum Acidobacteriota; class Terriglobia; order UBA7540; family UBA7540; genus SCRD01. The sequence goes on along the minus strand of JBJKQZ010000119.1, from coordinate 1,054 downwards.
AAGGCGAGCGCAGTCCGGAAAAGTTTGCGCAGGAGGCGGCGCGGCAGGCGATTGTGCAGCTTGACGCGCGGGAAGCTCCCGCAGGCGAGATGCAGGTGGTGCTGGGGCCGGGATGGCCGGGCATTCTGCTGCATGAAGCCGTGGGACACGGGCTTGAGGCCGATTTCAATCGCAAGGGGATTTCAGCCTTTTCGGGCAGGATCGGCAAGAAAGTCGCATCCGACCTGTGTACCGTGGTGGATGACGGCACCATCCCATCGCGGCGCGGATCGCTGAACGTGGACGACGAAGGCGAGCCCACGCACAAGAACGTACTGATTGAAAACGGCACGCTGGTCGGTTATCTGCAGGACAAGATCAGCGCCGACCAGTTGAAAACCACGCGCACCGGGAACGGCCGCCGCGAAAGCTATGAGCACATCCCGATGCCGCGCATGACCAACACCTACATGCTGGCCGGCCAGGATGATCCGGAAGAAATCGTGCGCTCCGTGCAGCATGGGCTTTACGCATCGCATTTTGGCGGCGGGCAGGTGGACATCACCAGCGGCAAATTCGTTTTTTCGGCTTCCGAGGCTTACCTGATCGAGGACGGCAAGTTTACCGCACCGGTGCGGGGCGCCACGCTGATTGGCGACGGGCCAACCGTGCTGACCAACGTTACCGCGGTCGGCAATGATTTGCTGCTCGATCCGGGCATCGGGACCTGCGGCAAGGACGGCCAGAGCGTTCCTGTGGGCGTGGGCATTCGGACCATCAAGATCAGCCGCCTGACCGTGGGCGGAACGGCCGCGCGGGGCATGCTGTCGTTCCAGTAAAGCCGCACTTCGCAACCCATCGCAAAGCAGAACGTTGAGAACTCTATGGCAGAACTAGACCTGGAACAAATCGCAAAAGACCTGGTGGACAAGGCTAAAGCGGCCGGCGCCAGCGCCGCCGACGTGGTGGTGGTGGAAGGTGAGGAATTTTCCACGGCGCTGCGCCTGGGCAAGATTGAAAAACTGAAGGAAGCAAGCTCCAAAGGGCTGGGCCTGCGCGTCTTTATCGGCACGCA
>JBJKQZ010000118.1:0-3728 GCA_046704865.1 Terriglobia bacterium | reverse complement strand
AGAGGGAACAGCGCTGCAATCTGCTGCACTGTCATTTGCAGTGGCACCAATTCAATGATTTCGTCGAGGCGGAGTTCGCGGCAAATTGCATGTGACAGGCGTGTTGGTTTGCCCCGGCCGTCGTGCGCACGAAGCGCGGCTGCTTTAGCCTTTCGCCCAAGGTCGTAGCCAGAGCCATCGTCGTCGAACTGGTTACCCCAGCCTCCCACTCGAATCACAGCACCGTTCCGGTCACGGCCGAATGCAATTGACCCGGTTCCTGCAATCACGATAATGCCTTTAGAGTCGCCCAGCGCAGCAGCCAGAGTGACTTCGGCATCGGTTGTTATACGGTGGGCGCGCGCCGGGATGGATTCTCGCATCCATCGGAGCATCTTTTTCTTGACCACAGCGCTGTCCCCGCCGGCCAGCCCGGCGCACACCGCATCCAGTTTTGCAGGTGGAATGAGGGCTTGCCGAAGAGCCTTCCGGTAAGCCTTTGCGAGTTCAGCCTGGGCGGCTTTAAACCCAACTTTGACAGGGTTTGAAGGGCCGGACTGGACACGCGCCACGATTCGAAGGTTTTGATCCGCAAGCCATGCCGTGGTGTGAGTTCCGCCACCGTCGATTCCGAGGAGGTATGTCATGGAAAGAGTATGCCATCATGGCTCGGAAGTGTCTCGCCGTCAAGCTTCAGGTATCGCCTTTCGACCTGGCACGGCGGGCTGAATCGCGCGATATTGTGCGGCTATTTTCTTCCGAGCAGGCGGACCTGGCCAGTGAGTGACCGGCCGCCGGTACTGCCATATGTCAAAAAAGTTGGTGAATCAATGTTGTTATCAACGGCATAAGAATTGCGGCGGTCAGTAATGTCATCAAAGCCGCCGCGAACCTGCCATCGAAAGCCAAACAATGAAATGCGTTTTTCAAGGGCCATATTCAGGGAAAAGTATGCAGGAAAGCGGAGCCTGTCCGGTGGGCCGACAAGTTCCTGATTTTCATTGACAACGCTGAAGGGAAATCCATCATGCCAGTCAAGGGTATATGCAAGGTCGAACTGCCTGATCAGGGGAAGAATCCCCCAGGAGACCACACGGTTCGGAGTATCCCATGGAAGTGGACCGCCTTCCTGCGGGCTGAAATAGGGATTTAAAATGTTGAAGTCGAGCACCGCGTTGGAGCGCGAGTTCGAGTGCGTATAGGAAGCGTAAATTACATGGCCACCGCCGAAGCGGCGCTTGGCAGAAATCATCTCCGCGTCATAACGGTCACGGCGCGTGCTATTCATTGTGAACTGCCCGGTGTAGCAACCTTGTGGGCCACTGCAAGGATTCACGTAAGTCCAGCCGTCGTAGCCGCGCTTCTGGATATATTCCGTGCGCAGAAAGACGTCAGCGGGAAGTCTGCGTTCGACTCCGGCGCTCCAGTTCAGGAACCACGGTTTTTTCAGCCCCCGGGGGCTAAGGAGAAAAATACTTTGGACGGGTGGCCTGATTAGAAAAGTGCCCGTAGGATCATTAAAGTTGTCGATCCGAATTCCGGAGTGCGGCTGGGTGTAGAGATCGATGTTGGATTCGTCATAGTAAACGCCAATGCCTGCAACCAGCTTGGTGTTGTCTTCGGACGAGGGCGTGTAACTGGCTGCAAGCCGCGGTGAAACCCGGGCCCCACCCAAAATCCGGTCCCACTCGAGGCGCAGCCCGGGATCCACAACAATTTGGCGCGTCAACGACCAGTGGTCTTGACCGTAAACACCGATTTCGGAATTCGTTTGCTCAATCGATGGGTTTCCAGGGAAGTTCACCGTTCGAGAGAGCGTTCCATTCTGCCGAATGATTGAAATTTCATGACGGTTGAAGGACTCGACATCTGCCACGTGGTCAAGGTCGACGCCCGCTCTGAATTCGTGCGTGCCCCAGGCTCTGATGGTTGGGGCAATAATATTGCTGATGAATTGCAGACGTTCAGATCGGGCTTCGCCACGCTCAAAATAATTGCCGCTGAACCCTTCCGGGGTCTCAACGTAGGTTGCGTTTCCCTGTGGCAATTCCGCCGTATGATATCGGGTGAAGCCGATACCGTACTCCATCAGGGCGCCGTTTGAAAGAGTGGATTGATCAACAGCCGAGAAATGGTAGATCGACTCATTCAGGCTGGCAGTGGTCTCCACCGGATTGAAGCGCGAGAGACCTGCGTGGTCACTGCGAAATTCATTAAACAGAAAATCCGTCGTCAGGATGTTGGACGGCGTCAGGTTAATCTGTGTTTTGGCCAGGGTTCCCCATCGCCAGCGGGTGTTGCTGTCGGCTCCGGGAGGGAGTTCATTGATCAGTTCCAGGTCGTACTCGCTTTCAGGCGCCAGGAGAAACCAGGCTTTCCCTTTTTTCAGCGGACCGGAAAAGCTGCCGTGCGGGGTCCATCCGTTTAAATGAAGCCCTTTGTGAGTCTGGATTGAAGGGATCAGGTCTGTGCCTGAGAATCTGTAGCGGTCGTCGCCCATGCCGGTTTCGAGGTCCAGAACGCCTCCCGAGGCCTTCCCGTACTGCGCAGGATAGCGACTATCGTAGACCGTGACGGTGCGGAGCGCGTCAACCGGCACGCGTGCGTCAAAATAGCCGCTGGCGGGATCAGTAATGTTAAACCCGTCCAATTGGTCGAGAATGTCCCGGGTTGGCGCGCCATTGATGTGAATCTGTCCCGTCGCATCCTGCACAATGCCGGGAATTAACGGCAATGCGTACTTAATATCGCGGGGTACGCTGTACGGCAGATTCATAACTTCTGTGTCGCTGAGCCTTTGTGTTGACGATGTCTTTGCGGGATCGATGGCGGCTGGCGATGCCACGACGTTCACTCGCTCGTGGATTTCACGGACGCGGTTCATTGTGACCTCTGTGCTTGCGTGGGTGCCGACTGCCACGTTTGATGACCGAACTGCGTAGAAACCTTCTTTCTGTACAAGCAATTGATAGTTTCCCGTCGTCAAATCCCGAAAGACATATCGCCCCGAGTAATTTGTTTCTCCCTTTGCAACAGGCTGCGAGCTTGAATTCATTAGATAAACCTGGGCGAGAGATACGGGGAGCCCGTTCTCGTCATTCACTATGACCAGCAGCGAAGCGGATTGTTTTTGAGGTGCGGCCGCAATTCTTAATGCCGGGATGGCCGCAAGCAGCATGATAAGAGCCAGCCGGGCCTTGTGACGGCCCAACTTTGTTTCAAGCACAACCCGGCAGTACAATTGAAGCCCTCGAATCATTTTCGCCTCCCATTTTCCCTCAGATCGGCGAAAATAGTGGAAATTTCAGGTTGGAGAGCTGCCGGGATCGGGGTTATTGGAACAGGCGATGGATAGCTTCAGAAGTTTTGGTCCTCTGCGAGTGGACTTATCCTCGAAGTTTCTCGGAATTCAGGCTGGGAAGTTCAAATCCCGTGCAAACCGCACACTGTATAATAATCGATTGATTCGTAAACAAAATATCTGTTTTGGGTTGCTTGCCCTGATTATCTTTTCGGCTGGTTCCACGTTTGCCCAGCGCGAGGGTGGGGCAATCCGCATTAAAGTCCGCGATCCAAAGGGATATCCACTAATAGCTTCAGTCGCTCTTGTCAGTGAATTGAATCATGTTCAGCGGGCCTTCAAGACAAACCGGCATGGGAATTTCGTAGCCAGCCAGCTTCCTTTCGGACTGTACCGGCTGGTTGTGACCCATCCGGGATTTGTTCCCTATTCAAGATTGATTCAGGTC
>JBJKQZ010000117.1:0-5126 GCA_046704865.1 Terriglobia bacterium | reverse complement strand
CGCGCGGGCGGCAGATTGCGCCAGATGGTGCGGCAGTGGATGGACCCGAAATACTCGCGCAGGAAGGGGAGGGATGAATGCTTGAGAATCCTTCCATTCTCGAAACGCACGCCATGTACGTATTGATACTGCGTGTACACGCTCTTTTTATCCATGAAAGGAGCAAGGACTTCCTGCAGCACGCGCTGCCGGTCATCCGGCATAAAGCGCAAAGACAATGAGGAGACGACGGCGTCCACGCGATTGTGGCCCAGGCGGCGCAATTCGGATCCCAGGTTCTCGGCGCGCGCGTTCAGCAGAACCAGCCGCTGGTCAGGAAAACTCTTCCGCATGTAGTTGATGAATTCGGGATTGATTTCAAATGCAAGCAGGGTTGCCTGCGCGGGAAGACTCTCCAGCAGGACACGCGTAATGGCTCCAGTGCCTGCTCCGAGTTCAACCACTGTCCGGACTTCATTAATTGGCAGGCCTTCCAGCATGGCACGCGCAAGGTGCTTTGAACTTGGAGCGACGGAGGCGATATTCTGAAAGTCGGTTGCGGCTGCCAGCGCGAACGTCTTAAAACTTTGAATTCCTCGCACCGCTTCAGCCAATGAACTTTTGCACGCAGCAAGGTTCTTCGTCATGATTTCAATCATATCCGGCTCTTCCAGAGATTGGCTTTTTCAAGGTTCGTGAAGCAGGCCCAAGTTCTATGGCCCAAGCGAATCATAATACCACCTGAAGGCTTGATATTTACAATTTGCCCTGAGAAATCTATATTTCGCCCACGGCGGGTGATTATAATCGGCGTTCTGCCTGGAGTTCATCAGCAAGGTCCGGTACAAGCCATGGTTAAAGGCATGTGGATCAGCATCCTGCGTGGATTTCCGGGCGCGGCACTTGCAGCCTCCGCGGCATTCCGTGCCATAATTTGAAGATCATGAAAGGTGAAATATGACAGACAGTCCGTCCGAGAGCAGGGTTCGAGAGGAGTTTAACCAGTGGGCCGAGGCCGGCCGCGGCGAAGAGATGGAAGATCATCACCTTCCCATCGTTGCGCCGGTGTTGCCCCTGATGGAACTGAAACCTGACGACCATGTGCTGGATCTCGGCTGCGGCAGTGGATGGCTCTGCCGCCGCATTGCCAGGCTTGTGCCAAAGGGCCATGTTCTGGGGGTCGATATTGCCGCGGAAATGCTCCGGCGTGCTGAAGCCGCAAGCCGACAGTATTCCAATCTCAATTTCAAGGAAGGCGCTGCCGATAGAATTCCTTGTGAGAGCGACAGCGTCGACAAGATTATTTCTGTGGAGTCTTCGTATTACTGGCCTGACCCTGCAGCCGGCGTTCGTGAGATGTTCCGCGTCCTCCGCCCGGGCGGGAGCGCGTGGATCCTGATCAATTATTACGTAGAGAACCCGCACTCGCACCAGTGGGGGCCGATTGTCAATCTATCGACCCACCTGCTGTCAAGCGACGATTGGATGGCCTTTTACCGCAACGCCGGATTTACAGACGTTCAGCACCGGCAGATTCCCGATCCCACTCCCGTCCCGGACAATTACTCCGGCCGGTGGTTCCGGGACGCGGAACAGATGAGGAAGTTCCACGAGATTGGCGCGCTCCTGGTGCATGGAACAAAGCCGGGATAATTGCTGGAGCGCCATCAGCAGATTGAAGAAATCCTGCTGCCTGGCAGCGAGTTGAACGCACTGCGGGGCGGAGTTTTGCATTGCTTGATGACCTCTCTGAACGGATTGCCAGGCACCGGCGGCTTGCGGGTGCAATCCTGGCGGCCACCGCTTTTATCGTCTTTTCGGGCTCGCTGGCCAACGGTTTTGTCTATGACGATAACCCGCAAATCCTGCAAAATGCCTTCATCCTGAACCCGCACCTCTGGAAGCAGATTTTTAACGGCTCCGTCTGGTCTTTCCAGGGAGGCAAAACCAATTTCTACCGTCCCCTGCAGTTTGCCTGCTACTGGATTCTCTACCGTGCTGGCGGCGCAAACCCCGCAATATTTCACTTGCTGAATCTGTTGCTTTACGCCGCGTCTGCCTGGCTGGTTTATCTGCTTGCGAGAAAGCTGTTTGAAAGCGATGCTGTTGCCTTTGCCGGGGCGTTACTCTGGATGTTGCATCCTGTCCATGTAGAGGCCGTGGCCTGGATTTCCGCCCTTCCTGACGTGGGCTTCGCGTTCTTCACGCTGCTGGCGCTCCTCTGGTTCCTTCGGGCGGAGCAGAATGGCGAAAAGCGCTTCAAGTTCCATGCGCTGGCAGCGGCATCATTCTTTATCGCTTTATTTTTCAAGGAGATGGCGCTCAGTTTCCCGTTTCTTCTGTTGGCTTACTGGTTCTTTCTGGGCAGGCCGGAAAATTGGCTGCGCCGGGTGCCTCGGTGGCTGCCATATGCCGGGGCCACGCTGGTTTATCTTGCCGTGCGGCAACACATGCTGGGGTACATCACGGAAAGCGGCCATCTGTGGAGAATACCGCCTCGAGTTGTTGGAGCCGCTTTCGGACTGCTGGGGCAGGACACGAAAATTCTGGCTTGGCCCGTTCACCTGAACGTTTTCCGAATGTTCTATCTGGGGCCCAGTCTGCGTTCCGCGTGGCCGTGGCTTACCCTGCTGTGCGTCATCGGAACGTTGTGGCTGCGACGGCGCCAACCGCAGATCGCTTTTCTGATTGCCTGGTGGCCGGTAACTCTGCTGCCCGTGCTCGACATTCGCCAGCTCAGCTTTCCGTTGCTGGCGGACAGGTTCCTCTATTTCCCGTCGATCGGTCCCTGCCTGGCCGCGGCGTATCTGCTGCTGGAGTGGCTTCCTCAACAACTTCCGAAGCCGAGGCCTGCACTGGTGGCCGGCGGCGCCATGGCGCTTCTGATGGTTTTCTGGACGGTCCAGACCGTTCAGGCTATTCCTCGCTGGCGCGATAACAACACGCTCATCCATTATTCGCTGACCCAGTCGCCCGGTTCACCCTTGCTGCACATGGCGCGGGGCGTGGTGCTGGAATATGAGCACGGAGACTTGAAAGGCGCTCTCAAGGAATACAATACCGCGCGGCGGTTGAATCAGAAGAGTTCCTGGCCGTTGAATATGGACCACGACTACTTCCTTGCCGTGGGCCGCATCGCATTGCGAATGGGAAACCGGCAGGAGGCGATTGAGGATTTCAAGAAGGCGCAGCGCGCCGCTCCTGACAGTTCTCAGCCGAGTGACGCACTTGGTGCCGTCTATTTCCCGCAGGGTGACTATGCCACGGCGGCAAGATACTTTGAGCAGTCGGTGAAAGCCGACCCGCAGGACGCCACCGCCCATTTCTACCTGGGGACCTGCTGGATGAAGCTTGGCAAGTATCATCAGGCTGCCGCGGAGTTCCATGCCGCCCGTGAAATTGCTCCTGACTACTGGCAGGCCTTTCAGGCAGAAGCCAAAGCGCTTGATGCGGCAGGAGAATCCGCCGCGGCAGAGCGGGTGCGCAGCCAGATCAAACAACCCTAGCCACAATAAATACAAAACGTCTTGATCTCAGGTGCGGCTGAGGATTGAATTGTGGTGTATCGTTCTCCCGAGCGGTATAATGATGGCCGATTTCCTGTAGTTGTGACTGCGGAGTACGCCAGGGGGCTGAGCACGGGAAAAACGGTTCGGCAATATCTCTGATCGAGATTGTCCATTCAATCAGAATGGACCTGAACTGCCGCAGGAATTTCTGGCAAATCTAATTTTGACAACAGAACCAGACGGAGAGTAACTCTCTAAAATTGAACCATGGGGGGGCTATGGCCGAATTCGTGAAAGTAGCAAGCTTGTCCGAACTTGATCCCGGAGTGGCAAAAGCTGTGGAAGTGAACGGCAAGTCAATCGCGCTTTTCAATGTGAACGGAAAAGTCTACGCCACTGACAATACCTGTCTTCATCAGGGCGGACCCCTGGGAGAGGGAATGCTGGAAGGCGACGTGATTACGTGCCCCTGGCACATGTGGCAGTATAACGTCCGCACGGGTGAGAACCTGGAAGACAGCCTGCTGAAACTGGACACCTATCCCGTCCAGGTTGACGGCAATGACATCAAGGTGGAACTCTAAGCCCGCCGTTGGCATGGCGTGAAGGTGGCCCAGTAGCCCGGCCGTTTTTTACCTGCCCGCCGCATTGGAGACAGAACGGCGAAGCTTTTTCGGTCCTCTGGAGGAATTTTAGGTGGGATTGTGAGAGTGGTTGACCTGACTCATACCCTGGATGCGGATTCTCCTTACTGGCCGGAGGCCACTCCAAGGACGCCTTTCCACACGAACGTTACCTCAACCTGCGAGATAGACGGAAATTTTACCCGTAACTTCAGTATGCCCGAGCATTTTGGAACTCATATGGACGCGCCGGTGCACTTCCAACCTCAGGGTCAAAGCGTCGATCAGATTCCTGTTGAGAAGTTTTTTGCGCCTGCCGTGGTGATTGACGTAAGCCCAGCCGCAAACTCAAATGCAGACTATCGCGTCACGGCGCAGGATATTGAAAGCTGGATCGCGACACATGGAGAGATCTCTTCCGGCGCGGTTATATTTTTCCGGACCGGCTGGGCCGGGCGATGGCCCTCGCAAGAAAAGTACATGAACGCAGATGCCAATGGCGTTCTGCATTTTCCCGGATTGTCGCCGGAAGCAGCGCGTTATCTTGTTGACCATGTGCAACCCGCCGGGATCGGGATCGACACAAGCAGCGTTGACTGTGGCGCCGCAACGGATTTTCCAGTCCATCACATCACCATGCCTGCGGGAATTTATCACCTCGAGAACGTGGCAAACCTTGACCAGTTGCCGGCGGCCGGCTTCAGCGTGATCGCCTTGCCGCTCAAGCTCGGTGGCGGATCAGGCGCGCCAGCGCGGGTGGTTGCGCTCATTCCCGAACCGCCTGATATTCAACGCTAACTGCCATGCCTGAACTTCCGGAAGTTGAAACTGTTTTGCGCGGCCTTCGCAATCGCGCGCTGGGCCGGCGGATTACCGGCGTTGAGGTCCTGCACAGCGGCATCATCGCCGGCGACGCGGATGATTTTATTTCGCGGGTTAATGGGCGCACTTTCGCAGCCATTCAGCGCAAAGGTAAAGTGCTGGCCGCGGAACTGGCCGGCCCAAAAAATTCAGA
>JBJKQZ010000116.1:0-6820 GCA_046704865.1 Terriglobia bacterium | reverse complement strand
AGTAAAAGACGGTGACAGAGATCTCTTGAAAGACATTGAAAACATCTTGCTCGAATTAGAGCCGGGGAGCTAACATTAGCGAATATGGTTGTAGTTTCGGTAAATGGCACGTTTGGGATTTTTGAATCCTTGAAAAGTTTCTGTTTGGGGTGGATGTAATGGAAAGAAAAACCTTCAATCCATTAGTTTGGTTGGGGTTGGCAATCTCAGCCTTCATGTTGATGGTTCCCCATGCTAACGCCAAGACAGTTCTGGTTGAGAGGATCATCGCGCGGATTAACAACAAGATCATCACGCAGCGGGAGTATGACCAACAGCGCGAAAATCTCCATGCTCAACTGGCGCAGCAATATTCAGGCGAACAATTGCAGCAGGAATTCAATGCCCAGAGCAAGAACCTGCTGCGGGATATGATCGACAATGACTTGCTGGTACAAAAAGCAGCGGATGACAACATCAATGTGGAGACTGATGTCATCAAGCGTTTGGATCAAATCAGGCAGCAATACAACCTGCCGTCTCTCGAAGCTCTTCAACAGGCCGTAGAATCAAACGGGCTGAATTGGGAAGACTTCAAGGAACAGATCAAACGTGGATTGCTGAGGCAGCAGGTCATCTCGCAAGAAGTCGGGTCACGGATTATCCTGACTCGAGCCGATGCGAGGAAGTACTTTGACGCTCATAAGGAACAGTTTGATTCGCCCCCAGGTGTGCATCTGGCTGAAATCCTGATCTCAACGGAAAAGCACTCGCCCGCCGATGCAGAGAAACTGGCCAAGAAGGCCATGAGTGAAATCCAGAATGGTGCGCGATTTTCCGACGTTGCCAAGGAACTTTCTGATTCTCAGAGCGCAAAAGACGGTGGCGACGTAGGTTTTTTCAAAGAAGGTTCGATCTCATCTGAAATCGCAAAAGCGATCGCGAAAGTTGATGTGGGTGACGTGAGCAGCATCATCAAGACGCAGTACGGCTATATGATTTTCAAAGTGCTTGAAAGGCGAGTCGGCAAGACCCCAACCTTCGATCAGGTTTCAGATCAGGTGATGGGCTACCTCTACGACCAGCGGATTCGCGGCGATTTGCGAGGGTTCCTGACCAAACTGCGGAATGAAAGTTCAATCCGTCTGGCGCCCGGCTTTGTAGATACGGGTGCGCCACCGGGAGGCGATGAGAGCGACTGACCTGCGTGGGCAGAATTTGATGAAAGAATCGTACATTGCTGATCTCAAACCAGGTAGCTCCGTCAACACAACATTCCTCGTCCGCACGAAGGAACGCAAGACCGCCCGCAACGGCAGTGCCTATCTCGATCTCGAGTTTCAGGACTCCACGGGAACCGTCAAGGCGAAACTTTGGGATTGCGACAGTGCCGATGTTACCTTTGAAGCCGACGACATTGTCCGCGTCACTGCCGGGGTAGAAGTTTATCAAGGGAATCTCCAGCTCTCGTTGCGCAAGATCGCGAAATGCCGGGAAGATGACATCAACCTGGCGAACTACCTGCCGCATGGCAAGCAGGATCCAGAAAAGCTGTTCGAAGGTTTGTTGCAGCGCGTTGCCCGTATGCCGCAAGGTCCGCTCCAATCGCTCCTTCTTAAAATCTTTAACGATCCCGAAATTGCCCGTAAATACAAGCAGGCTCCCGCTGCCACCAGTTACCATCACGCGTTTATCGGAGGGCTCATTGAACACGTGAGTTCGCTGGTAAAACTTGGCGACCGCGTTTGCGACCATTACCCCTTTCTTGATCGTGAATTAATTCTCTCAGGACTTTTGCTGCACGATATCGGAAAAATTGAAGAGCTCAATTTTACCCGTGGATTCAGCTATTCCACGCGCGGCCAATTGATTGGGCACATTACCATCGGCGTTGAAACAGTCCGCGACAAGATGAAGCTGATTCCCGATTTTCCGGCCGACCTGTGGCACAGGCTTCAGCACATCATTCTTGCTCATCATGGCAAGCTGGAATTTGGTTCCCCCAAAGAGCCTCTGTTTATGGAAGCTCTCGCGGTCAATTACCTGGACGATCTGGACTCCAAACTTGAAGCAATGCTCGAACAATATGAAACAGACAAAGATCGCCCCGGCGACTTTACTGCCCGCAGCCGTCCACTGGGCAGAGAACTACTAAAGCCTCGCTCCGAACCAGCAGACGAGGCTTCTCCAGAAAAGGGCAGTCTTTTTAAGAACTGACTTCTTACGAATTAATGGATTGGAACAGGAAATCGCCGAGGAAACCCCTCGCCACCTGTTGCTGACTCCAGGAGTCTGATGACAAAGCAAGCATCACAGGAATCTCCGTCTTCTTTCGAGTCCATCATCCAACGCGTGCTACCGCACCGCTATCCATTTCTTCTGGTTGATCGCGTCACTGAATTTAAACCCGGCGTGGAAATTCGTGGCATCAAGAACTTCACTGCGAATGAGGCGATGCCGCTGGGATATTCTGAATCGTCTCCTGTGGTCCCGGCTGGAATACTGTTGGAAGCCGTGACGCAGTTGGGAGCGATTCTGGTTCTGGAGCGGCCCCAGATGGCCGATAAGATCGCCATGATCTTACAGATTCCCTCTGCCCAAATCCACAAAATCATTGTGCCCGGCGATAGTGTGCGATTTGAAGCCCGGGTCCTGAAGCTTCGTGAAACGATGGGGGAATTGCAGGGCGAAGCCTACCTGGGCAACGAACTGGTTGCTGACGGACAGATGCGATTTGCAATTGCCAGCCGCGCCAGTATACTCAATGAATAGCCAGCTTATGTTGTTTGAACAACTCCAGATCCGCAACGTGAAAATTTGCCCGGCCAATATCCTGGCCCCGATGGCAGGCATTACCGATACTGTATTCCGTCGATTTATCAAGCGGCTGGGAGGCTGCGGCCTGATTATGACCGAATTTGTGTCGAGCGAGGCGATGATCCGGCAAAATCTCCGCTCGCGCCGTTATCTCTACTACGCGGAAGAGGAGCGGCCCATCACGGCCCAAATTTTCGGCGCTGATCCTGATCATCTGGCCGATGCCGCCCGGATGATAGAAGACCTTGGTTTCGACATGGTTGACCTCAACCTTGGGTGCCCTGCCAAGAAAGTGGTAAAGTGTGGCGGCTCAGGGCTGCTCCGTGATTTATCGCTTTTGGAGACAATTTTTCGGAAGATTCGCTCCGCTGTCAGCATTCCATTCACCACCAAGATCCGGGCGGGTTGGAGCGACGAAGAGATTGTTGCCCGCGAAGTCGCGCGCCTGGCCGAGGATTCAGGCATAGAAGCGATTGCCGTTCACCCTCGAACACGCGTCCAGGGGTATAGCGGGCGCGCCCGCTGGGATTTTTTTGCGGAAGTCAAAGACAGCGTGCGAATCCCTGTGATTGGTAATGGGGACGTGATGACGCCTCAGGACGCAGTAAACCTGTATAGCCAGACGTCCTGCGATGCCGTAATGATCGGTCGAGCCGCCCCTACAAACCCCTGGATATTCAGGCAGATGGAATCGTTTGCGCGTACCGGCACTTACGAACAGCCATCAGACGCGGACCGCTATCAACTTATCCGCGACTACTACGCAATGCTGGTGGATGAGGAGACTCCCGGGGCCATCGGAAAGATGAAGCAGTTTGCGAGCTGGTTTACGCACGGGGTTAGAAACGGGGCAGAATTGCGCCGAAGTGTCCAGAGCGCCCAAAGTCCGCAGGAAGTTCTTGCGCGGGTGGACAACTTCTTTGCTAGCGTAGAACTTGAGCCGACATCTGCGCAGGCCTCTGTTTAGAATCCGCACGCAGACTCAGGGCCGGAGATTTAAGGCTTTTCTTTTGCCACAATCTTTTCCAGTTGAAGCTGCCGGTAAGCCTCGCTGCGGGAAACTCCGCGCGCTCGGGCAATTGCCTTCAGGGCGCTCCGCTCATCGAGCCCTTCACTCATTTTGAGCTTTTGAATCTCGATATATATGGAGTTGACGCCGCTATCGTCGTGATTTGGTGCAGACCCCGGCCCCACAATCACCGTCAGTTCACCTTTGATAGACTCCTTTTTCAAGACTTCACGAATTTCATTTATTGAACCCCTCAGGAACTCCTCATGAATTTTCGTCACTTCCCGCGCAATCACAACTTCGCGTTCGCCGAGAACCTCATGAATATCCTTCAAAGATTCAATGATGCGATGTGGTGCCTCATAGAATACAATCGTCTTTTCGAACGCTGCCAAGCCTGTAAGCGTCTTGCGGCGGGCCGACCTCTTTGGAGGAAGGAAACCGGCAAAGATGAATTCATTCATTGGAAGGCCGGCGGCGGTTAACGCTGCGACCATGGCCGACGGGCCCGGAATCGGAATAACAGGTATTTTGTGCCGCACAGCCAGATGGACAAGGCGAAAGCCTGGGTCCGAAAGGACCGGCATGCCAGCATCAGACACCAACGAAATAACGCTTCCCTGCTCCATCTCGAGGACAAGCTCCGGAGCACGAGTCAACTCATTATGTTCGTGATAACTAATTGTCCGGGTGTGGATGCCGTAATGGTTCAGGAGTTTCATTGTCCTGCGAGTGTCTTCACAGGCAATCAGGTCTGACTCCTTCAGCTTATTGACCGCCCGAAAAGTGATGTCTTCCAGGTTCCCGATGGGTGTTCCCACAACATAAAGCCGACCAGTTGAAAGGTTTGAGGATGGATAGGCAGCCGGAGGATTCATCATTTTCATCACGATCATTTCACATCGGAGTTCTTAAGGCGGATCACCGGTCTCCAGTCTAACAATAGCTCTGGCCCCCACACAACCTGTTCCTACGGCACGACATGAAAAAGCAGTTTGATCGAGCGTGCCCTGCTTCGATGCTTCCCTCAAGACCAATTGTCTGTCGGCTTCTGAACGCGACTACTTTGACCAAAGATCGAACCCGTTGCTATAATGGAAGTTTTGATGTGCAGGAGGTAAACTTGCCTCTCTACGAGTATCGGTGTGAAAAGTGCGGCGTAAGGATCGAGAAAATTCAGAAGTTCAGCGATCCGCCCCTAACAACCTGCGAAAAGTGCGGCGGAGAACTCACTCGTCTTCTCTCCGCTCCCGCCATTCAATTTAAGGGAAGTGGATGGTACGTCACGGATTACGCCCGAAAATCAAGCTCGGGAGAATCCGGAAAGTCTGAGAGCCGTTCTTCATCGAAGCCGGCTTCGTCCTCGGAATCTTCATCCTCGAAGGGGACATCCCCTGACTCAAAGGCTCCCATAAGCAAATAGCTGGATGCTGAGTTTTACGCCCCTCTTCGGCACCGCCTCACTGCGAAAGCCCTGAAGGTCGCGAGCAATTTTCCTTTGGTTACCCCTCCGGCCAAGCACCCAATAAACGACGGACTAGAACAAGCTCACCAAGGTGGTAAGCATTATGGTCGGCGACCAGCAAGGCCTCCCGCAGAATCGTTTGCCCATCGCCATGCGGGATGCGGGCAAAGAGATCGGTTTTCGGATCTGCTACCAGGTCTTCCATTTCCTTAAGATCCCGTTGAAATGATTTGGCCGACTTCGTCCAGGACAGGCTGTTGGGTGGAGCGTCACCCTTTGGCCAGTATCCATCGGGAAAGTCCGGCGAAACGTGCCTCGGGTTCCTGCTGAACTCCAGGATATCCCACTGTGCAATTCGCATATGTTCAAGCAAGCGCCATGCGGTGTGTGGAATTTCAGGGGGCCGCACACCGCGCAGTTTAGAAGGCAGGTGGGAAATCGCAGTATTGAAATTTACATGCGCCCCGCCGCCCCGAAGAAGATAAACCACGTGTTCCCGCAACGAATGCTGCTCGTCCTTCATAAGAGCTCCCTTGTTGTTCAAAACACTACTCTGCCCGGTGAGTGGTGCGGCGCGTGAAGTGGCGCAACCCTCAGCGCGGCTCGTCGGAAAGCTAGAGCTTCAAGGACTTAAGGTACTTTCGGAAGTGGTTGCCCATTTTCGGCTCTTTCAGTGCAAACTCAACCGTCGCTTTCAGGAAGCCAAGCTTGTCTCCGGCATCGTAGCGTTTCCCTTCATAAATAAATCCGTAAATGGGTTCGTCATCAAGCAGGCTTTTGAGGGCATCCGTTAACTGGACCTCCCCACCCTTGCCTCGTTTGGTAGAGGCAAGCTTTCTGAAAATTCGCGGGGTGAGAATATAGCGACCTATGATCGCCATATTGGACGGCGCGTCTGATGGAGAAGGTTTTTCAACCAGGTCTTTCACCTTAAACAGACGTCCATCCCAATTGGAATTGCGAACCGGATCCGCCGCGATAATGCCGTAGCTCCCCACAGTCGCTCTCGGAACGCGTTCAATGGCCAGGATGCTGGCGTTCAGCTCACTGAAGACTTCGGCCATCTGCTTCAAGCAAGGTACACGGCTGTCAATCACGTCGTCCGAAAGCACAACGGCAAAGGGCTCTTCGTCCACCAGGTCGCGTGACATCAAGACAGCATGCCCAAGGCCCTTCGGATGCTTTTGTCGCAAATAAACCACATTGCACAAGGACGAGATCTCTCGGACCTGCTTCCGCAAGGGCTCTTTCCCACGTCCCGCAAGCTCATGCTCGAGTTCAGCGGAAACATCAAAGTGATTTTCAATCGCACTCTTGCCCCGACCTGTCACAAAAATGGTCAGCGGAATTCCCGCAGCGGCTACCTCCTCAACGGCATACTGAACGAGAGGTTTGTCTACCACCGGCAGCATTTCTTTGGGTTGTGCCTTAGTGGCGGGCAAAAACCTGGTGCCCAACCCTGCCACAGGTAACACAGCTTTGCGAATTTTCATGATTTTCTCCCTAAGCACTTCCTGGGGTCATGCTGCTAAAAAAATTAAGTCTATCGT
>JBJKQZ010000115.1:0-8458 GCA_046704865.1 Terriglobia bacterium | reverse complement strand
GGATTCGTTAAAAACTCATCCACCATTCGCTGCGCACTTTGTGCCATGACAAAAGTGTTTCCAAGCAGGATGAAGGCTACCAGAAGCAATTTGGATTTCATGAGTTCTCCGGCATCAGTAGAGTTGTACTGTGATGTTGTTCAAAACCTAACAGCGTGACAGCATAACCGAATTTCATCGCCGGTTCCACCGTAACGCCGCTGCGGTGCGCAGCCGGGAACTCAGAGGCAGCAATTGGCAGTTGAGGTAGTTATTATGACGGAGGATTCAATACTACAGGCGTGCGGGAAGAGGGTCAGGGTTGAATATGGCTCGGAGCAGCCGGTGTAATCCTAAGCAAGGCGCGCAGCCGGCCGACCAGATCATGAATCAACCTGCTGCGGCGAATCTGCAGCAGGAAGAATCGTTCCACCAGGTCGAGTGTTGCGCTGTCGTCAACTTCGCCGGTAATCACCAGTACACGCCCCACCAGACTCGGCCGAATGTCATGAATTCCGGCAACCACTTCTTCGGGAGGCAGAGCGGAACTCCGTAAGTCGAGGAGAACTGCATCAAAGTCATTGCGGCTCACCATTGACAGGGCCTGCTGACCGTCGGTCGCAACCTCGCCTTCACACCCCAGTTTCTTCATCAGGAGCCTCAACACGTCCCGAGCGACAGGCTCGCTTTCAATCAGAAGAACCTTGCGGTCCCTGGCAGCAGGCTTCGTACTGGCTTTTGCAAACAAGTCCATCTTAATCTTATGCCTGGTGGCTGGTGGCCATGCTCTGAACAGGTAGTGAACTGACTCTTTCCCCAACCAGGTTTGCAAAATGATGCAGGATTTCGGTGAGCTTCACGACGGACTGAGCTTCGCGAAAATGCAAGGCGTAATGAACAGGGAGCAGCAAGAACAGAAACCTGAAGTAACCGATGATCAGTTTTTCCTGCCAGGTGAAGCGGCGTTGTTCCGGATTTCCATTCTTGATCAGATAAGTGAGAGTCGTGTAATCACACTTCAGGGCCAACCTTGCTTCTGCGTAGCTCAAGGAGGCCTTGTCTGAAAGGGCCTGCCGTAACCGCGGGAACTCCAAATCAAGGGCGTTAAGAACGTCCTGGAAGTACGCACGGCTGAATTCGCGGCGAAGCACTTTTTCGCTTAGCGTCTGAACGTAAAAGATGAACAACGCCGTCGAAAAAACCAGAATTGCAATCGATGAAATCATTGGCCTTTGGCAGTCCCCCCTGTTTCAATCCTTCTCTCTCTATCCACGGACTATCGTATGCTTTAATGCCCGAGCCAGCAATGTTACGATGGTACTATGAGTACCAGAACGGGTAGAACTTTAGTGGTACCAAACCCTGCCATCTTACACGGGAAATTCGGCCATAAATATTAGAAAACACTGATCTTCCTTAAATCGGAGTCAAACCCACCTGCACGAGTCCGCCCTTGAGAGACGCCAGGTAAAATTTAGACCCTGCCGGTAAAAACTACATACTTGTTGAAGATGGAAAAGAACCGTGAGAAAGCTAAAATCTGGCCTAGATTCGCCCGTAAACCAGCGTCTTGATGCCAAACCGCGGCCGTAAAGTAAGGGAGGGAAGCATCGCAATCTGTGCGTCGGGGGCCAATTTGATCTGAAATCGCCTTCCGATGGTGGCAAGCAGCAAAACCGCCTCCATCATTGCAAACGAGGCACCTATGCACTTCCGAGGACCCCCGCCAAAAGGGAAATAGGCGAAGCGCGGCAGTTCACTTTCCTGGATGGATTGGTCCATCCACCGTTCGGGCTTAAATGCCGTGGGTTCAGCAAAAAAGCGCGCATCTCGGTGAGTAATCCACTGCATCATGAAAATATTCGTTCCGGCTGGCACCAGATATCCGCCAATCTCAAAATCGGCCAGCGCCTTGCGCCCGATGCCCCACGCCGGAGGGTAAAGACGCATTGATTCCTTGATCACAGCCTCGGTGTACCGAAGGCGCGGAATATCCGCAACAGTGGGGTCGCGGTCGCCCAATACGGCTTCCAATTCCTGTTGAAGCTTTGTCTCCGTCTCATTGTTCAGTGCCAGCAGGTACCACGTCCAGGCAAGAGCGACGGCGGTCGTTTCATGCCCTGCAAGAAGCAGAGTCATCATCTCATCACGAAGCTCCTTTTCGCTTAAAGGACTTCCATCGGCATGGTGCATTTTGAGAAGGGCGCCCAATAGATCACTTGAATCCCCGGGATTCGCGCGCCGTTCCCTGATTATGGAATAGAAAACATTGTCAAGCTGCCGGATGGCACGACGCAGACGGAACCCGACCGGAAGCGGGAGAAATTCAGGCAGGATAAACGATAAGTTTGCGTGCCAGGTGAATTCCTCCATCATGGATTGCAATGCCGCCGCCACATCGTCAGCTCTATTCAGGGCGCTTGTGCCAAAAAGCGCGCGCGTAACGATTTCGAGCGTCAGGTGGGTCATGTCCGTGTGGATATCACGTGCAGCGCCGTCTTCCCACGCTTCCAGCAGATGCACTGCACACTGAACCATCACCTTGCCATACGCGACGATATTTTCATGATGAAAGGCCGGTTGAACCAACTTCCGTTGCTGCCGCCACATTTCGCCTTCCGCGGTCAAGAGTCCCTCGCCCATAACGCGCGAAAGCACTCGATAGTCGCGGGACTTTACAAAATTTGACGGGTTGCTCACCAGCACATACTCAATGAAGTCAGGATGGACCAACAGGCAGATGGGAACATTAAAGAAGCGAAAGAAGACGACATCGCCGAATCTGCGGGCGCACTCTCCCAGAAAACCCATCCAATCGCGGGAAAGATCGAGGGCGTTTCCAACAATAAAACGGCCCGCTGGACCCGGTGGCAGGTTGTGCGAGGGCGTGCTTTTCTGTGCGACTGTTCCTTTCAAAATAAGTCCATAGTGGATCGTGGCTTGAAGGCAAGTTCGCGTCGCATTCATGGCTCAGCGCCTGGGAGCGAGTGAAACATGGCGGCCCGTGGACCTCTGCCTCAAGCCACTACTGTTATTCCAGCTCAAGTACCGCAAAGGTGTAGGTATCGAGATGGGGGACGGTGAAAATTGCGCGGCCCTGCTCCACTCTGGCCGGCACGGAGCGGGTTTCATCCGTATCAGGCGAAAGTAATTTCACCTGCCCTGCCCGCTTGCCCTCCGGCAACTCAACACTTGCTTCGATGTTGCTCACCGCATGACCTTGCGGCCCCGCGTAGTTCACCAGGTGCACCAGTCGCCGGTTCATTTCCGGCTGTTCCATCAATTCTGCAACCACCGCGAGAGTCTCCGGAGCTTTCACTTCCAGAGACAATCTGCCGGAGGCCGCCCACTTTACGCTGTCAATAAGCTCTTTCCAGTTCAACGGAAGCTTCCAGTATTCGCTGGACATCCGCGCGAAGCGTGGCTTTTCCATGGCAGGATTGATCGCAGGGATATAGGCTGCACGCCCCTGTCCAATCCGATTCTCGACGCGCGCAATTTTAAGGTCTTCTTCCGGAGCGCCGCGCCCATGCCACTGCGGAGCAGAAACCTTGAAAAGGTCCTTCAAGCCGAAATCTCGCCGACGCAGCCGGCGAGTGGTATAGAGCGACGATTGCTCCGTGGCCACCAACCCGCCGCCATTCTGTACATATTTCCGGATCAGATCCATCTGCGCGTCGCTCAGGCATTCCTGGTCAGCCAGCACCAGCACGCGATATCTGGACAAATCCTTCAGGTGCTCATCGAAAATAATGTCAAACGGCACCATCGCCTGGATGAGAGCCTGGGTGAACAGCATAAAACTTACGGGCGGGCGCTCGTTGTTGAACCCCATCGAAGCGTAGGAATAAAGGACTCCCACATCTGCGACGTTCTGCACGCCTTTGTAGTATTGAAAGTTCTGGTGAAAGAAGCGGATATATTGCTTCTGGTCCTCGGGGAGGTCCGTCGACTTAAGGATACCGCCCACCATCCCCAGGCTCTGACGGTTGAACACCATCGATTCCGCCATTGACGCCCGATTGCCGCCTTCGCCACCGTAGTAGCCGCTGCCCGCGGTGTAAGTAATAATCTGAGTTCCAAGGATGCTCCCCGTCTTGTACGTCCGGACCTTGGAAACAAGAACCCCTTCATCGTTGAGCGCCGCATAGTTTCCTTCTTCAGTCCAGCTGATATTCAGTTGAGGAAAGAGGCCTGGATAAGAGATTCCCTGTTCCCAGATCGTGTTGCTCCCGGCCATACCGGAGCTGGGATTGCAATCCATCACAACCTCCGGATTCAACCCGTGAATGTATTCCTGCATCCCGGCGTAATAACGGTTGATCTGGCGGCAACGGAAGTCCGTCCAAAGCTGGAACAGTGGATCGTCAATAACAACCTGCGGCCTTTCGATCACGGGCGGCTGCACGTATTTCACATTTGAGAAACCCAACCGCTCTTTCAATTCAGCCGCCGAATAAGATGTCTGGAGGTATTGCCGAAAATCCTGCGCAGCCAACGGATGCTGGAAGATCTCCGGCCGTCCCTGCAGGCTGGTATTGTCAAAGTGCATCAGGTCTGCCTTCAGATCTTCCACTCCCACGCGAACAACCCGCTTGATGTAATCCACATATCCGGGATGCATAAAGTAAACCCGCTTGCGGAATGTCTGGTCACCGTAGATGACCGGGCGGCCGAGATAATCAGGAACAAACCACTCCTGAGCTGAGGGCTCTTCCAGCAGAATAGTCTCATAGGCAATTGTGCTGCCCACATAGAGTCCCACGCGGATTCCATGCTGGTGAAGCATGCCGGCCAGTTTGTGGGCAAGGTCAATATGCTCCTTCTCAGCTTCCAACCCAAAGCCTTTAAAAAAGTCGATAATGGCGATCGTCACGCCCAAATCCTTAAGTTTCCTCACCGTCTCTTCGGTATGTTCGCTGCGATAGTCTTCCTCTTCCCAGGTGGTTTGGCCGCCGACCCGGCGGAAAAAGATCGGCATATCATCCCAACTGCCGACTGCGACAAATGGCGAATTCTTCAACCACGATCCCGCCGAACCGGGAACCGCCTCCCCAGCAACCATCAGATTTGGAAGTTGCGTAACTGAAATTCCCGCAGCGACACCCCTCATAAAGTCTCTACGATTCATCCTCTTCCCCTTTCAAGAATGCGTTGAAATATTTTAGTTTCCCGTTTCTTTACAACAGGTTGCAAATGATATGAATGATCTGAAACATTACAAAATCCGCCCTGCAGACACAAGATATGAAGGGCAGTCCCCAAAAAACCGGCCGTGGGTCGGCACCTTATCTATATTTATATGTCCAAACGCCCATTGGGCGTCACCGGGAACAACTTGTTACTTTCCATGAACCTGCACTGAAAAAATCCAGGCCGTCATTTACACTACCTCTGATGCGGGACCGCTGGCCTTAAAACCGAAATTTATACACAAAGAATCGCAAAACGCTCTTGTTATGTTATTAGTGAATTGCCATAATGGATAAGTTTAATCTTGCCCGAGAGGAAGAATGGGCTCGTTTCCGTCTCTTCGTCGACAGTGGATTGCAGCCAGTGAGTCGCAGCGCATCGAAAGAATCCTTGCGGCCACCAGGGCGCTGCTGGCGCTCGCCTCCCTTTTTGTCGTCTGGGTTGATCCTACTGAGCCCAGTAAATATTCCACAATCGTTTACGGACTCCTGGGCCTTTTTGTCTTTGAGGCCGTGGGCGTACTTGCACTTGTCCGGACCCAGAGGACTTCATCGCCCCAGTTTCGAATGGCCGTCCACGCACTTGACATTTTATGGCCCGCTCTCATCGCAATTTTCACGGCCGGCCCGAACAGTCCATTCTACCTCTTTTATACGTTTGTGCTGCTGGAGGCCGCATACCGGTGGGGGCTGCAGGCCACTTTGCTCACGGCGCTAGTTTCGACGGCTCTTTATATTTCTCAATCATTCTTCACCCTTTCAAAGGGAATTGGATTTCCTTCCATTTTCCACGGTTCCTACGATCTGAATTCGTTTGTTATGCGCGGAGTTTATCTGCTGATCATGGGCTATCTGTTGGGATATCTGGGCGAAGAGGAAAAGCAGCTCCGCGAGGAAACGGCAGCCATTGCCAAGGTCATGACAAAGGCGCGGGCTGAAGCCGGAGTGCGCGGAACGCTGGAAGCGGTTTTTGAGGAAATTCTGGCCCTATTTCGAACCGAGCAAGCCATCCTGGCAGTACTCGACCACGGCACCGGCAGGGCGTTTCTCTGGACCGCCCTGCGGCAAGAGTCAAGACAGAAAATAGCCCTAACCACCCGCGAACTCCGTGCGCAGGAAGGTGAAGACGGTCTTTTTGAGACTCCCGGCCAGGTGTGGCATGCCAGAGTGGACAGAAAGAACCCGGCCACCGGCCACTATGAGATATTTGCGCTCGATGAAGAAGGACGAAGACTCTTTGATGAAACATGGTCGCCACCGGGCAAGCTGGTTACCAATAAGAATGTCCGCTCGTTCCTGGGTGTGCGTGCCAATTATTCCGATGAATGGTCGAGCGTGATGCTCATTTTCCGGCCCTATCTTCGCTCAACGGCTGAAGGCGCTGTGCGTTTCCTGCGTTCGTTGACTTTGCAGGTAAGCCCGGCCATTTACACGGCCTTCCTGACGTCCCGCTTGCGAACAAGGGCCGGCGCGCTGGAGCGGGCCCGTGTGGCGCGGGAACTGCATGACGGCATCATCCAGTCGCTGATCGGCCTGGAGATGGAAGTTGATGTTCTGCGCCGCCAGGCGGACGCTTCTCCTGCAAAGGTAGTGGACCGCCTCTCGCACATTCAGAATATCCTGCGGCAGGAAGTTATTAACCTGCGCGAACTGATGCAGCAGATGAAGCCGGTTGACATACGTCCCACTCAATTGCTCGATTTTCTGGTCACCATGGTTGACAAGTTCCAGCGCGATACGGGAATTTCAAGCCGCTTTGTTTCCACCCTCCAGGAAATTTCCCTTCCGCCCAGAGTTTGCAATCAGTTGGCGCGCATTGTCCAGGAAGGACTGGTAAACGCCCGAAAGCACAGCGGAGCTCACAAAGTGCTGGTACAATTAGGCCAGCAGGACGGGCGCTTGAGGCTTGCCATTGACGATGACGGTCGTGGTTTCGATTTTTCAGGGCGCCTTGGATTGACCGATCTTGACGCCATTCGCAAGGGACCGCTGGTCATTAAAGAAAGAGTTCGCTCCATTGGAGGCGAACTTGTCGTAGAATCAGTACCCGGCAAGGGATCGGGCGTCGAGGTCAGCTTGCCCAAAAACACCAATGGATGAAACACAACAATCCGTTCGAATTCTTGTCGCAGACGATCATCCCATTTTCCGGGACGGACTGCGGAAATTGCTGGAAGCGGAACAGGACTTCCACGTCATCGGTGAAGCTTCTGACGGCGGCGAAGCTATAGAAATGGCCCAGCGTCTGAAGCCTGACGTCCTGTTGCTCGATCTGGCCATGCCGCGCGTGCCCGGCCTGGAAGCGGTCCGTGAATTGCGGAACTCCGTCGAGACCATCAAAATCATTCTGCTGACCGCGGCCATTGACCGCGAGCAGATCGTGGACGCCCTGCACCATGGAGTGCGCGGCGTGGTCCTCAAGGAGTCGGCCACTCAACTGCTCTTGAAGAGTATCCGGACCGTCATGTCCGGGCAATACTGGGTGGGACGCGAAAGCGTTTCCGATCTCGTCCGGATTGTCCGCGATCTGACCGCAATTCCTGAACAGGGAACAAGGAAACGGTCCTACAACTTGACGCCGCGCGAACTCGACATCATTTCAGCCATCGTGGATGGATACACGAATAAGGATATTGCTGAAAAGTTTTCTATTGCTGAGCAGACGGTCAAACACCATCTGGGAAACATTTTCGATAAGCTCGGTGTGTCAAATCGCCTGGAACTCGCGCTGTTTGCCGTCAACCATCACCTGGTTGAAGAGGACTAACCTTTCCCTGCCACCGCGCAACAGAACCACCTCCTGTAGAGCCCTTGCGCCTCGCCTGTTCGCTCTCGACTGCCCATAAAAGCGATCCGCTACATTCCCCGTCAAACCCTCCAGCGAAAGGTGCGTTGGTATGAATCCCCTGAAAGCCCGCCAACAGCGTATTCACAAACAAATGTGACGATGGTCACAGTACCAGCGGCCATTGAGGTGTAAAAGAAACATATTAGTGGGCACGCGCGGTAAGTACCCCCAAGACAGGAGGCTCTGTTTGGGCATCATCATTGGGCTTGATATTGGCGCTGTCAGTCTCAAGCTTGCCGCCATAGGCTGCCCTGAAGATGGGCCGTCCCTGGAATCCCTTACTGAAGTGTCAGATGATTTTTACTCCTCACGCTTTCCCGATCACTCGGCTCTTGCCAATCATCCATTCGCGCTCTCCCACTATCGCCGGATTGAGGGAAACCCCTCACAGGTAGTGACGGACCTGCTGAAGAAATTTTATTCCCGCATCCCTCAGGAA
>JBJKQZ010000114.1:0-5554 GCA_046704865.1 Terriglobia bacterium | reverse complement strand
GCTGGATCTGCCGGCGGGTGTGGATATCGAGATTAAAGCATTCGGGAAGGAGCACGCAAAGTAGTAGCGGCAAGGGGCGGCGGATGGGCCCCGTTGCAGCTGCGGTTGCGGCGAAGGCATTATGTTGAAGGCGATTCTCGGCAAAAAACTTGGCATGACGCAGGTCTTCGCGGAAAACGGCGATGTCGTTCCCGTGACGGTTCTGAAGGCCGGTCCTTGCGTGGTGATCCAGCGCAAGACGGCTGCAAAGGACGGCTATGATGCCGCCCAGATCGGACTGGTGGAGGTTCCTCCTCCCCGGCGGATGACCAAGCCGACGGAAGGGCATTTCAAGAGTGCCGGAGCGAACCCTTCGCGATTTCTTCGGGAGGTTCGTCTCGACTCGGAATCCGGCGAGGTCAAGGTTGGTGACAAAGTCCTTGCAGACATTTTTTCCGCCGACGACACCGTGGATGTGATTGGAACTTCCAAGGGGCGCGGGTTTGCCGGATTTCATAAGAGACACCACTTTGGTGGAGGCGGCGGGGCGCATGGATCGATGTTCCATCGCGCGCCGGGATCGATTGGGTCTTCGTCATATCCGTCGCGGGTTTTTAAGGGAATGCGGGCAGCCGGCCACATGGGCGTCAACCGCGTTACCGTGCGGAATCTCCGCGTTGTGCGCGTCTTGCCGGACGACAACGCCATCCTGGTTGAGGGTGCTGTTCCTGGTCCGGACGGCGGGTATGTTGTGGTGCGGAAGGCAAGGGCCCCACGCAAGTAAAATTTGACCGACCCGCGGACAGAAGAGAGTCAGACACATGGCAACAGTGGAAGTAAAAAATCTTGAAGGAGCGAAGGTCAGGGACCTTGAGCTGGCGGATGAAGTTTTTGCCGCCAAGCCCAATGGCAGCCTGCTTTGGGAAGCCACCCGGGCATATCTGGCCGGCCAGCGCCGCGGGACGCATTCGACGAAAAGCCGCGGAGAGGTTTCCGGCGGCGGCAAAAAGCCCTGGCGACAGAAAGGGACCGGCCGCGCACGCGTTGGCAGCATTCGAAGCTCGCTTTGGCGGCACGGTTCGATCGCGCACGGTCCGAAGCCTCGCGACTATGAAATCAAGCTGCCCAAAAAGGTTCTGGAAGGCGCGTTGCGTTCAGCCCTGGCGGCAAAGTTCCAGGAAAACAAAATGACGGTTGTGGATCAGTTGAACCTCGCAGATCCCAAAACCAAAACATTTGTTTCCGCCCTGGGCAAGCTCGATGTGGGCCCTGGGACGCTGGTGGTGAATGACGCGCGTGACCGGAATCTGGAGCTTTCCTCGCGGAATGTCGCGGGCTGTGATCTGGTGCGCCATCATGAGGTTCACGCGTATCACATTATTAGCCATGATCGGCTGCTGATTTCCGAAGGCGCCCTGACGCGCTTGCAGGAGGCGTTGCGATGAAGAAAACGGGTCACCAGATTCTTCGCAAACCCATCATTACCGAAAAGAGCGTTGACCTGAAGGATGTCTCCCGGACTCTGTGCTTCCAGGTGGACCCCAGCGCCAACAAGCGCGAAATCAGGCAGGCGGTAGAAGAAATGTTTGTGGAACTTCGCGACAAAATTGAGTCTGTGCGCACGGCCTCGTTCCATGGAAAATTGCGGCGGCGTGGGTGGACCAGCGGCCGGCGGCCGGACTGGAAAAAGGCCTATGTCAAGCTGAAGGAAGGGACGCGCGTTCCTGAATACGCGGAGACCGTGTAATTAAGCAGCTTTAAGAGTGAGCGGAAAATAATGGGAATTAAAACGTACAGGCCGTACACGAAAACCCGAAGGTATCAGACCGGTTTAAGCTTTGAAGAGCTGACCACCTCGAAACCTCATAAGCCGCTTCTGGAACCAAAGGACCGTATCTCCGGGCGCAACAACCGCGGGAGTATTACGATCTGGCGGAGAGGCGGAGGGCATAAACGCCATTACCGCGTGATTGACTTCAAGCGGGACAAAGTCGGAATTCCGGCGCGTGTGGCCACCATTGAGTATGACCCGAACCGGTCGGCGTTTATCGCGCTCCTGCATTATGCGGATGGTGAAAAGCGCTATATTCTTTGCCCTCAGGGACTTCATGTGGGTGACCAGGTGGTTGCCGGACCGGAAGCAGACATCATTGTCGGCAACTCGCTTCCCTTGAAGAATATTCCTCTTGGGACTACAGTTCATAACCTCGAGCTGCGGCCGGGCAAGGGCGGACAGCTTGTCAGGAGCGCTGGCGGCAGCGCGCAGGTTGTGGCAAAGGAAGGCGATTACGCCCAGGTGCGGCTGCCTTCCGGGGAAGTGCGGCAGTTGCATATTGATTGCGTGGCCACGATTGGGCAGGTAGGCAATCTGGACCACGAAAACGTTACAGTCGGCAAGGCCGGAAGGAAGCGGTGGAAAGGAATTCGCCCCACGGTTCGCGGTGTGGCGATGAACCCTGTCGATCATCCTCTTGGCGGCGGAGAAGGAAAGACCTCCGGCGGCCGGCATCCTGTGACTCCCTGGGGCAAGCCGACCCGGGGATATAAGACACGGCAGAACAAGCGGACTGACCGCTTTATCGTCAGGCGGCGCGAGAAGAAATAGGGAGGAAAGGTTGTCGAGATCGCTTAAAAAAGGACCTTTTGTCGATGATCACCTGATCAAGAAGATAGAACTGCTCAACCGGCGGTTTGAAAAGAAGGTGGTCAAAACCTGGTCAAGACGTTCGACGATCGTTCCGGAGATGGTTGGGCATACGGTCGCCGTACACAACGGGAAGAAGTTTATTCCAGTTTATGTCACTGAAAACATGGTGGGGCATAAACTCGGCGAGTTTGCTCCAACACGAACGTTCAAGGGGCATAGCGTGAAGGTTGCAACGGAGCGCACCGCGAGCCCGGCCCCTAGGTAAATGGTTTGAAGCGAGAAACGAAGGTCTGGAACTGATCATGGAAGCTAAAGCAACAAGCAAGTACTTGCGGGTTTCGCCCCAGAAAGCCAGGCTGGTTGTCGATCTGGTTCGCGGGCAGAACGTGAACGAAGCGCTTGATACCCTGCGCTTCACCAAGAAGCGTGTGGCCCAGGAAGTCCTGAAGATTCTGCAGGCGGCCATTGCGAATGCCGAGCAGAAATCGGACTCTGTTGACGTTGATGAACTGGTAGTTTCAAAGGCCTATGTGAACGAGGGCCCGCGAATGAAGCGTATCCGGCCGGCCCCGATGGGCCGTGCCTATCGCTACCAGCGGCGGATGAGCCACATTACCCTGGTCGTGAAATCGCCGGAATCGCAGGAGTAATGCGGCAGGAAGCGCGACTGCCATTGCCGGCTGAGGGCTGGAAGGGTTAAGCGAGGGATTGTAAAGAGGAGGTTGTTGGTGGGTCAAAAAGTTCATCCTTACGGATTTCGTCTTGGCAACATCAAGACCTGGAAATCGCGGTGGTTTGCAAAGAAGGGCTACGCGGACCTTCTTCATGAAGATTTAAAGTTGAAGCGCCAGCTCAAAGCGCAGCTGAAGAGCGCGGGAGTTTCATCCATAGAAGTGGAACGCCCCGGCAATAAGTTGAAGATTACGATCCACACGGCGCGCCCGGGTATCATCATCGGCAGGAAAGGGGCTGAGATCGACCGCCTTCGGCAGGAAGTGCAGCGCCGCACCGGACGCGAAGTTTTGCCCATCAATATTCAGGAAGTGCACAGGCCGGAACTGAATGCGCAGCTGGTTGCCGAGTCGATTGCCCTTCAACTGGAAAAGCGTGTGGCTTTTCGGCGGGCCATGCGGAAAGCAGTAGATTCCGCGCTGCGGTTTGGCTGCAAGGGGATTAAGGTTCGGGTTGGCGGCAGGTTGAATGGTGCGGAAATCGCCCGCACGGAGTGGTATCTGCAAGGGCGGCTTCCCCTGCACACACTGCGCGCCGATATCGATTACGGACTTGCTGAAGCCCAGACCACTTATGGGGTGATCGGGGTAAAGTGCTGGATTTATAATGGCGAGATTCTTGAGCAGAGGCGCCGCCCGACCGCAAAAGTGGTGGAGGCAGAAACTCCGGTTGTTTAAGCAGCATGGCAGTGCGCAATTGGGATTAAGGGTGAATGACTTATGTTGATGCCGAGCAAGGTGAAATTCCGGAAGCAGCAGCGAGGCCGGATGTATGGGAAGGCTTGGAAGGGCTCCACGATTTCCTTTGGCGATTTTGGACTTAAAGTTCTGGAGCCGGGCTGGATTACAGACCGCCAGATTGAAGCCAGCCGCGTGGCCATTATGCGGTTTGTCAAGCGCGGCGGAAAATTGTGGATTCGAGTTTTTCCAGACAAGCCCGTTACCAAGAAGCCGGCTGAAACCCGCATGGGCAAGGGGAAGGGCGCGCCTGAATTCTGGGTGGCTGTCGTAAAACCCGGCAGGATCCTGTTTGAAATGGAAGGCGTGACTGAAGCCGAAGCGCGCCAGGCTTTCCGCCTGGCGAGTGACAAGCTTCCTTTGCCGACCCGCTTTGTCACCCGGCTGGAGACATCGCATTAAGTTTTTGAGGAGTGCAGCGCGTGAAACTCGAGAAGGACAAAAAGTGGAAGTGGCCCGCTGAAGAGATGCGGGAATGGACTGACGAGGAGCTTGAAACAAATCGGGTCCAGTTCGGCCAGCAGCTTTTGAGGCTGAGGTTTCAGCTTATAGGCGGCCAGGGAGATGTGCTTCCTGTCATGCGCCAGCTTCGGAAAGGAATTGCCCGGGTCCATACGGTGCAGCGGGAGCGGGCTCTGAAATTGAGCGCCCAGAAGAAATCCTGAAGCCGGATGGCGATTGAGGGTATAGAGACAAGGACAATGGTTAATGCTGAATAAGACGCGACAGCAAAAGATCGGAGTGGTTAGCAGCAGCAAGATGCAGAAGTCCATCGTGGTGACGGTGGACCGGCGGGTCATGCATCCTCTGTATAAAAAGGTTACCCGGAAATCGAAGCGGTTTCTGGTCCACGACGAAAAAGGCGAGTGCCAGCCTGGCGATATGGTGCGTATTGAAGAGACCCGGCCGCTCAGCCGGCGGAAGCGCTGGCGCGTGGTGCAGGTCATTTCCAAGGCTGTCCAGGTCGGCCATGGTCCGGAGGAAAACGCATGATCGGGATGCGCACAATTTTGCAGGTGGCCGACAATTCCGGCGCCCGCAAGCTTTCCTGCATCCTGCCTATCGGCGGGAGCGTGGGATTGCAGGCAGGATTGGGAGACGTGGTCACGGCGGCTGTTAAAGAAGCCGCGCCGGAAAGCCCCGTCCCCAAAGGGAAGGTTGTCAAGGCGGTGATCGTCCGGATGCGCAAGGAGCAGCGCCGCCGGGACGGAAGCTACATTCGCTTTGACGAAAACGCGGCAGTGCTGATCAATGATACAGGGGAGCCGGTGGGAACGCGCGTCTTTGGGCCGGTTGCCCGCGAACTTCGCGAGAAAAAGTTCCTGAAGATTGTTTCCCTTGCTCCGGAGGTTTTGTAATGGGTGTGGCATTGGATATCCGGAAGAATGATCAGGTTCAGGTTATCGCCGGGCGCGATAAGGGAAAGACGGGTCGTGTGCTGAGCGTGCTTCCGAGCAAA
>JBJKQZ010000113.1:0-4539 GCA_046704865.1 Terriglobia bacterium | reverse complement strand
CCGGCGAGGTCGTGCCCAGTTCAAGCATTTCTCCTGCGACAACAATTTTGCGTTCTGCAGCGGACCATCCGGCAAGCGTTTCGATCATTCGTTCCATGGCCGGCGGATTTGAGTTGTAGCAGTCATTCAGAATTGTGACGCGTCCCGGCAATGTAAAAACTTCACTTCGTTGGGTCAAATTTGTAAAGGCCGCCAGTGCAGTTCCAAGCGCGCCAACGTCAATCCCGCACGTGCTTACAGTCGCGAGTGCTGCAAGGGCGTTCTCGATGTTATGGGCTCCGGCCAGGGGAACAATAAACCGGCCGGCGGCATTGGGGCCCGAGAGGGAAAACCGGCCTTCCCGCTCACTCAGTTCCACGTCAGTTCCTCTGAACAGAGCACCCTCGCCCAGCCCAAATGTCAGAACATTTCCCTCGAACCCTTCGGCAAATTTTCGAACCCGGTCATCGTCAAAGTTCAGAACAGCCGTGGGCCTGCCATGCCGCTGGCTGAGGTTTTCAATCAATTCCCTTTTTGCTTTCGCGATTGAATCCACAGAGTCGAAGAACTCCAGGTGAACAGGTCCCACGTTGGTCACCACGCCGACGTCCGGCTCCGCAATCTGCGCCAGGCGGGCGATCTCTCCGGCCGCGGACATTGCGAGTTCCACCACGGCCACTTCGTGCGCGGACTCCAGTTCCAGCAGGGCCAGTGGAAGGCCGAAATGGTTGTTGAGGTTCCCTTTCGATTTAAGGACCCGAAAGCGCGTGGCAAGCAGCGCGGCAATCATTTCCTTGGTTGTGGTCTTGCCCATGCTTCCGGTAACCGCGATCACCGGCCCATTCCATTGCCTGCGGACGTACTGCGCAATCACCTGCAGCGCGTTCGTTGTGTCAGCCACCGGGACAAGTTGAGGACGGACCGATTCCGGAGATTCGCTCCAGAATGTTCTTTCAACAACCGCTCCGGCAGCGCCCCGTTCCAGTGCCGCGGTTACAAATTCGTGGCCATTGTGAATCTGGCCGCGGATGGCAAAGAACAACTGGCCGGGCTCAATCCGGCGCGAATCGATCGAATAACCTTTGACCGCGCGGTCAGACACAGTTCCGCCGGAACCCAGAACCTCAGCCACCTTTGCCAGCGGCAAAATCATGATTCCCTGCTCTTATAACCCACGCATAACGAATCTGTGCCCGCCTCATTTGGAGGACAAGTCGACACCGCCTTCGCCCTGTGCCTCATTGTGAAAGCCCATCTCGCGAAGGATACTGCGGGCCACCGCACGATCGTCCAACGGCACTGTGCGGTCCTTCAGCACCTGGTAGGTTTCATGTCCTTTTCCAGCAAGGATCACGACATCGCCCTCCCGGGCTTCCTCCAGCGCTTTTCGGATCGCGATTTCACGATCAACCTCAGCAATATAGGGCATCCCGGTTCTTTGAAGCCCCACTAGAACGTCATTCATGATGAGGATGGGGTCTTCACTGCGGGGATTGTCTGAGGTCAGCACGGCCAGGTCGCTCAACTTCCCGGCGACTTCTCCCATCACGGGCCGCTTGGTGCGGTCGCGTTCGCCCCCGCAGCCAAACACCACAATCAGGCGGTTTCCAGTGAACTCACGCGCCGCCTCCAAGACGTTCCGCAAGGCGTCATCCGTGTGAGCGTAGTCAACAAGCACCAGGAATGGCTGCCCTTCATCAATCTTTTCAAGGCGGCCGGGCACTGAAGTTAACCGGCGCAGTCCCTCCTGGATTTTTCCCGCCGGGATGCCCACTCCGATAGCCGTCGCAGTGGCGGCCAACAGATTCATCAGATTGGCCCGGCCGATCAAAGGTGATTCAATCTCAAGCTCGCCCTCAGGCGTCGTCAATGTCGCGGATTGCCCCGAGATGTTTTGAGAACGCCGCTTCACTCCCACGTCTGCTTTTGATTCCAGTCCGTAGGTGATCCGCCGACGGTTTGGCAGCGCCAGCAATCGGCGCGCCCAGACGTCGTCAGCGTTGATCACCGCGAGATCGGGCGGTGGACTTCCCAGACCTTCAAAGAGCCGCTGTTTGGCCGCAAAGTAATGCTCAAAGTCATGATGAAAGTCGAGATGGTCGCGCGTGAGATTTGTGAACACACCAACTGAAAAATGGAAGCCCCACACTCTCTCCTGCGCAAGCGCGTGCGAGGATACCTCCAGGATTGCGGCCCCTGCACCATTGGCGACCAGCTCATGAAAGTAGGTTGCCAGATCCAGCGACTCAGGAGTTGTATTGGAAGCAGAAACGACGCGCGTGCCCAGCCGGTATTCAACCGTACCGAACAGCCCCGCCCGGGCCCCTGTGGTTTCAAAGATGCTGTTGAGAAGATACGCGGTGGTGGTCTTTCCGTTCGTTCCTGTAATGCCAATCAACTGCAGTTTGAGGTCGGGATCATCGAAAAATCTTCTCGCAGCTTCGGACAAGGCGCGCCGTATTTTTTCGACTCGTATCCACTGGCCGGAAAGTCCGGCTGGCGCACCCCGCTCACTGACAATTGCTGCCGCCCCTCGCCGAATCGCATCATCAATGAACAGGTGTCCGTCAGTTTTTTCACCTTCAATGGCAAAGAATACACAACCCTTGTTCACACGACGAGAGTCGTAAGCAAGAGAGGTGACTTCGGTATTCTGATCCACCTCCGTTTCGAAAGGCTGGACTCTTTCGAGGAGCTCGCCCAATTTCATGCTTCACTCGCATTATAACATTGGCGCCTTCCGGCGCCCGCCTTCATCAATTTCATCTTGCTGCCCGGCCAGCGCGGGAAACCTTCGGGCAGGCTCCGGCCTGAGCTGCCGGCGTGCGCCCTCTGGCGCACAATTCAACCGCCGCTAGGTGGGCTTTCGATACGAAGTGCCGCGAAGATCTCTCTGGGCGCTCATCTGAATAAAAACCCAGACAACCGCGAAAGTGACAGCCATTCCAATTAACAAAATATTCCCGAGTGCGCTGATGTCGATTGTTGGCATCAAAATCACCTCGACAATTCTGCTACTTGCCCGAAACGCTGCAACAAACCTGCTGGGCAAATCGGACCTGGACCTTGCTGCCCGCGTGCACGCTGGTGCCCGGCGGCGGGTCCTGATCAACGGCCAGGCCTGACCCGGCCATCTGCATCTCCAGGCCCAGGGCCTGGCACTCTTCCGTCACACGGCGAGCGGAAAGACCTGTGAAATCAGGCACCGCCATCGTGGGCCCGTCGTCAAGAATGACGGTTCCCTTGGACTGCGAGCTTGTCTCCCGTGAAAACGAAACTGGTTCTACAGGGCGCGTGGCAGCTCCGACCGATTCAGTGTTGATTGGAGGAGGGTTTCCCGCATTGGATCTCCTGTTCTGGAAAGGAGATTCGGCGGGACGGCGGGAAGCGATCAGGATTGAGTCGGAAGGATTGTCTTGCGGTACATTGAGATAACGCAGTGTCTGTTCTGCGATAATCTTCCACGCCGGAGCTGCCACTTCTGCCCCGTAAATTGCTCCAACCGGCGTATCGATTACCACCAGAATGGTTACGGCCGGCTTTTCTACAGGAGCAAAACCGATAAAAGAAGCTACATAATCCTTGTGCGAATAATGGCCTGTTGCATCCACTTTCTGTGCGGTGCCTGTTTTCCCGGCAGAAGTGTATCCGTCCAGTTGCGCTGCCACTCCGGACCCTTTCAGGACAACACCTCTCAGCATCTTTTTCATCATGCCGGCCGTGTTCTCACTCATGATCCGGCGGCCCAGGCTTGGCGGGGGCGTACCGTCGTCTTCGCCATTGCCAAAGTCGCGAACAATTCTGGGCCGGAGCATCACGCCGCCGTTTGCGATTGCGGAATAAACACGGGCCATTTGCAGCGGAGTAACACCCACCCCCTGACCGATGGCAAGTTCGCCGATCTTAACGCCTGACCAGTGGCGCGGAGGTTCAAGCAATCCATCTTCTTCACCCGGCAGGCCCACGCCGGTATCAGAATCGAATCCGTACTCCAGGATGCGGTGATAAAACCGCTCGTCGCCCAGACGCAAGGCCATCTTGACGGCTCCCACATCGCTTGAGTACATCAATACCTGGGCCAGCGTGAGAGGACCCTTGCGCTCATACGGAAGGATGTCGTGCACATCATGAATAATGCGGCCGCCCAGCTTGATCTGCCCCATCTGGCAATCGATCAGATCGGTGGGTTTGGCGAGTTTCTCGTCAATTGCCGATGAAACTGTCACCGATTTGAATGTGGAACCGGGTTCATAGATCCATCCAATCGCGCGATTGATCCGGTCCTTCGGTGGATACTTCTGGTAATCGTTCGGATTGAATGTCGGCTCATTGGCCATTGCCAGAATCGCGCCCGTGTGGGGGTTCTGGACAATAACGGTGCCGCCCGCGGCATGAAACTTTTGAACGGTTTGCGCCAGCACTTTTTCAGCGATGTACTGGATGTCCTCGTCGATGGTCAGCACGACGTTCTTGCCAGCTTCTCCCCGCCAATCGCTTGAACGGAACGAACGGTGCCTGGCGTCTGTGCTCAGCAGAACTTTGCCCGGAAGGCCCCTGATC
>JBJKQZ010000112.1:0-7280 GCA_046704865.1 Terriglobia bacterium | reverse complement strand
GATTGGAACCTTGACGGAAACACTGGATGTGCTCAGCCTGGCGCGGCGTGCTGGCTACCAACCGGTCATCAGTGGACGTTCGGGCGAATCCGAAGACGACTTTATTGCGGACTTGGGTGTGGCGAGGGGCGCGTCACTGATTAAAATAGGCGCCATCACACGGTCAGAGTGGCTGGCCAAATACAATCGGCTCAAGCGAATTGAGCAGGAACTGGGCCCTCACGCTCTCTATCGCGGGGCGGAAGTTTTCGCCGGCATTCTAGAGGCTAAAGCCGGTTAACGGCACTTTGCTAACCAGTGATCACAAGCGCTCAGTGGTGGCTGGCTGTCATGACCATGGCCGGCAAGCGGAATATATCTACGTAAAGAAGTTCGGCGATGGAACCGTGCAGCAAGGTGCGAAGGCTGCGGTACAATAATGAATGAGAGCCCCGCATGAGAAACTTCGCATTCAACCCGGGAAGAAAGAAATTTTCAGGGCTTTTGATTCTGGCCGCGCTGGCATTGTCGCCTGTCCTCTTGTTCGCGGTTGAGGGGCTGAATTTCCGGCCCGGGTTCAACCTTTTTTCTCCCTCGCAGGATGTTGAGGTTGGACAGCAGGCCGCGACAGAAGTTAACAAGCAGCTACCTCTGGTTCGAGACTCGCAGGTAGTGGGCTATGTCAGCAACTTAGGAAAACGCCTTGCCGCAATCGCTCCCAATCAACGTGGTGGAGCAAAGTACTCCTGGACATTTAATGTGGTGAACAGTTCCGAGATCAACGCTTTTGCGCTGCCGGGAGGCTTTATTTATGTCAACCGCGGCGCCATTGAGGCGGCGCAGGATGAGGCGCAGATTGCCGGGGTCTTAGCGCATGAGGAAGGCCACGTGGTGATGCGGCACGGCACTCATCAGGCTTCTGAAATGCTCCTGGCTCAGGCGCCGCTTTCCATCCTGGCAGGATTACTCGGACAGAGTTCAAGCCTGGCGGGCCAGCTGGCGCAGATTGGTCTGAGCTTTGGTGTGAATTCCATTCACTTGCGCAACTCGCGGAGCGCGGAATCCCAGGCGGATGAAGTGGGCACCTATATCCTCTACCGTGCCGGATATGATCCTTATGGGATGGCCCAGTTTTTTAAAATCATTCAACAGAAATATCCTCAGCGGACGATCCAGTTCTTTTCCGACCACCCCGACCCTGGAAATCGCATAAAGAACGTTGACGAGGTAATTCCCAGGCTGGGTCCAAAGAAGGATTGGAAGACGGACAGTCCTGAATTTGAAGCCTTAAAGCAGAGACTGCAGAGTATGCCTCCTGCTCCCAAAGTTGCGCCGCCCAAGTAGGCGTGCAATGCAACGTGCAGTTCCAGATTGCGGTCAACGACAATGAATTATGGCGAATGGCCTCTGGATCTTGTTTATGGTCCCGCGCGGACAATGAAGGAACGCTCGCGGCGGTAAATCGTGAAATTTGTCTGGGCGCCGCAATAATTGAAAGATGGGTGGACAGCATGATTTATCGGGTGAAAACGAAAAAGACTCTCTCCGAAGTTACTCACGATCTGGAAGCGGCTACGCAGAAGCACAAGTTCGGGATTATGGGCACTTACGACTTGAAAGCCAGGATGAAAGACAAGGGCGTTGAGTTCAATCGGGAATGCCTGATTTTTGAAGTCTGAAACCCGCACCAGGCGAAGAGGGTTCTGGAGAAGAACGCGGATATTTCAACGGCGCTCCCATGCCGTATTTCCGTCTATCAGGAAGGTGACGAAGTTGTGCTGGCAACGCTGAAGCCAACCGCCATGCTCGCCCTTTTTGAGTCTGAGGGGCTCGAACCTGTTGCCATGGAAGTTGAGGATGAAATTTTTGCCATTATGCAGGAGGCGTCGAGGTAGGGGCCGCGCGGAATCTTTTGGGTGAACTTCGAGCGGGTTTAGGCGAGCTTTTAAGCCGTTCTCATTGGCACTAGCCGTGGCTTGAAAACAAACAATGTGCTAAGATTTCGAGGTTGAAAATAAAAAATCTTTATAGCTTTCTGCCGGGTGCGGGGTCTGGCTTTTGCGCCGGCGGGGGCTGCACAGAGGAAGAAAACTTATATGTCGGGCCACTCAAAATGGGCAACGATCAAGCATAAGAAGGGCGCAGCGGATGCCCGGAGAGG
This sequence comes from Terriglobia bacterium, assembly GCA_046704865.1. Lineage (GTDB taxonomy): Bacteria > Acidobacteriota > Terriglobia > UBA7540 > UBA7540 > SCRD01. The sequence continues at coordinate 5,140 of JBJKQZ010000112.1, read as the reverse complement.
CAAACTCTTTACCAAGCTCATCAAGGAAATCACTGTTGCGGCGCGCATTGGCGGCGGTGACATCGATTCAAATCCGCGCCTGCGGACGGCGGTTAACGAGGCCAAGGCCGAGAATATGCCTGCGGACAACATCAAGCGGGCCATCCAGCGGGGTACGGGCGAGCTTCCAGGAGTGCAGTATGAGGAAATTGTTTACGAAGGATACGGTCCAAGCGGAGTTGCACTGATCCTGGAGGTTGCCACGGATAACCGCAACCGGACACTTGCGGAAATTCGCCATATCCTTTCCAAGAACGGTGGGAACCTGGGTGAAACGGGCTGCGTAACGTGGATCTTCAGCAAGCGCGGGTACATCGTGGTTGAGAAATCGAAGGCCAGCGAAGACGCATTGCTGGAACTGGTTACGGAAGCCGGCGCAGACGACATGAAGGAAGACGGCGACAATTGGGAAATCTTCTCCCCCATGGAGAACTTCCAGCAGGTTGTTGACGCGCTGAACAAAGCAGGTATCACGCCTTCAGTTGCTGAGCTTTCGATGATTCCGCAGACTCAGGTAAAAGTTTCCGGAAAGCCGGCAGACCAGGTGCTGCGGCTGATGGATGAGCTTGACGAGCATGAGGACGTCCAGCACGTCTATGCGAACTTTGACATTGAGGATGCCGAACTCCAATCACTGGCTCAGCAGTGAATCTGAGAGCGCTGTACGGCCAATTCGGCTCAAATGTGTTGGACAGCCCTTCGGTGCGGTCATCGTGCACAAGGATCAGGGGCGCAATGAGAAAGCCTCATGGCGTCGCCACCAGCAATCTATGATATGGCGGAAGGCATTGCTGGAGATCCTGTTTTCAGCAGCCGCAGTTGTCACTATGCAGCAGGGCTCAACATTATCAATTCGCGCTGGTCGTATTTGCCGCCGGACTTTCGGCGTGGGTCTTTGCATTTTCGCTTTGGGGATGCTGAGTATACCGTTCCTTTCCGCCCAGCAGGCAGAAGCTCCGGCTACACTGACCTATACAAAGGTGATGAAGGGCAGCGTGCCGGAATACACCTCACTCACCGTGAATACGAACGGCGACGGAACTTACGATGGGCGCCAATTGAGTGAGTCGTCCCGACCCCGCCCCCTCAAGCTCTCTCCCGAAACAACCGAGCTGCTGTTCCAGATGGCGAAAGACATGGGGGACTTTAAATCTCTCCGTCTGGAAAGCAACAAGAATGTGGCCAACCTGGGATTGAAGACCTTTATCTATCGTCAGGGCGGCCAGGAATACAAGGTGGAGTTTAACTACACGCGCAATAAGCGCGCGCAGGACCTGCTGAATGTGTTTGAAGGCATTGCCGACGTCGAACAGCACATCGGCACGCTGGAGTATTCTTCGCGTTATGATGTTCTGGGGCTGCCTTCGGCGCTGACCCAGGTGGAAATTGATCTCGACAATAAGGCGCTTGTAGACCCGCAGTTGATGGTGCCCATCCTGAAGAAAATTGCTGGCGACTCACAGTATCTTCACATTGCACAAGTTCGTGCCGCAGATATCTTGCGGCGCATTCAGGACTCCCCCGCCATGGGCAAGGATGGCCGGCGCCGCTTCTAGACCAGCCTCGAAATCACACCTTAATTTTGATCGTAACCCATTGCAACCTGATGTATGATGAGTGAGGGTTTTGTATGCCAGCCGGGAGGTGTACCATGAAAGGCAATCGGTCGCCCAGGGGCTACTGGCTGTTTGTTCTCCTTTCCGCTGCATTTATAGCAGCAAGTCTGATTCCTGTTCGGACAGCCGCTCAGTCAAATTCGCAAGTTCGCATCGTTCGCCTCAGCTTTGTAGAGGGTACGGTTACGATGTACCGTCCTGACGCTGACGAATGGGCAAAGGCGTTTGTCAATACGCCAATTCAGCAAGGCTTCAAGATTGCGACGGATGCCAACAGCTTTGCTGAAGTGGAATTCGAGAATGGCTCAACCGCCAGGCTGGGCCAGTCAAGCGAACTCGACTTCACCAATCTTTCACTCACGCCTGAAGGCAATAAGATCAATGATCTGACCCTGGCGCAAGGTTACGCCACGTTTACCGTGGTGCCGGAAAAGGGTGACGTGTACAAGGTCACCGCTGCAGGATCAGCTTATGATGTTGCTTCCAAATCAATGTTTCGCGTTGATCTTGACCAGAGCGGCCAGCGGCTGGAAGTATTTAAAGGTGACGTTAATGTCCAGGGCCCTTATGGCAGTGGAACAATCGCCAGGAACCAGGTTCTTGAGCTGACCCCCGGCGGGGCAAATCAATTTCAGGTTAAAGACGGTATTCAGGAAGATGCCTGGGACCAGTGGGTAGACAAGCGCCAGGGGACGCAAACTGTTGCCAGCAACAAGGCCGGGCCGGGTGACGGAAGCCTATACGCTGGCAGCTCACTTTATGGCTGGAATGACCTTTCCTATTACGGTGCCTGGAACTATCTGCCGGGATATGGGAGCTGCTGGTCGCCCATGATGGGTGCAGGATGGACTCCTTATTCTATTGGACAATGGTCCTGGTATCCGGGCTTTGGGTACACATGGATCTCCAGCCTTCCCTGGGGTTGGTTACCTTTCCATTACGGTAGTTGGATCTATCCCGCCGGTGCGGGATGGTGCTGGCTGCCGGGAGGTTTTTCGAGTTGGTCACCCGGGCTGGTAACGTGGTATCAGGGAGCGGGTTGGATCGGTTGGGCGCCCAGACCCTATGGTGGGGCAGGCATCAGACCTGTTAATTGCCCGAGGGGCCAGAACTGCTCTGTTGCGGTCAGCAGCAATACGTTCCAGGGTGCCAGGCCGATATCACCGCGCGACGTCGTAAGAGTTAATCGTTTCCAGGGACAGGTGGTTAGTTCGCCAACGGTTCCACTGACGCGGAACCTGCGGCTTCCGGGCCCGGCTATCGACAGAACCCCACAAACTGTCGCCGCGGGGGCGTCGGGTGGCGCGGCCCTCCGAGTCCGACGTGTCGGTGCGCCAACCCAGATTTTCTCACAGAGTACAATCCGGGGCGCCTGGGACGTTCAGCCGCATGCTCCTGCCGTTTTCGACCAGCAAACGCGTCGGTTTGTGAACAGGTCCGGGCCAGCCTTCCAATCGGTCCGTTCAGGTGGCACTGTAACAACCACAGGCGGCACGCGCGTCAATCATGACATGCTGCTGAGAAGCCGCGCTATCATGCGGACAGACAACCATGCTGGAATCCTAACCTCAATCCCCATCTCCAGTCTCGGAACAAATACCGCCACAATGCCTCACGCGCATTCTCTGATGCCGTCTGCTCGGCCTGCCGGGATGCGGTCTTTCCAGGCGCCGCCTATGCCGAATTTCCGCCAGGAAAGAATCATGATGAGACGTGAGCAAAAGATGCGGAACGCTGAGATGCGCAGGGAAATGCAGCAAATGAACCGTCGCTCCGGTATGTCTCAGCAGCGTATGGAACGGGGACCCTCAACTCGTTCTTCTTCCGGCGGGTTCGGAGGGAACCGCGGCATGGGCCAATCCTCAGGACGAATGGGTGGTGGTATGAGGAGTGGCGATATGGGCGGCGGGATGAGGAGCAGCGGCGGAGGCAATTTGGGTGGCGGCATGGGCGGGAACTCCGGCGGAGGAGGCGGCGGTGGTATGAGAGGCGGTAACGCCGGCGGTCCGCATCACTAATTGCCTGAGGTTAGAACTCCGGCTTCACTGGAGTTGGGCGAATGGCCCGAATGTTCATTACAAGCCGGTGGGTGCTGGCGGCCTGTGTCCTCTGTGAAGCTGTTGTTGCGCTCGTCAACCTTCTTATGAAGGACCCTGCCGGATATCCTCTTCTGAGCAGACTTGCCATAGAAAACGGAGTTGTGTTCCAGGGCAAACTTGCGCTGCTCGCAGCGGTTTGCCAGGCTGTCGCCTCTCCCAGGACTTCCCCAAAGAAGAATACGTGGCTATTGGCGCTTAACGCTGCTGCACTTGCTGGCTACGGACTGGTTTCTGTTTTCTTGAGTCGAGGCAGGCTGGCATTTCTTCCCGTCGCCTTGCTATTCGTGATGATGGCGGCCAGCCTGGGATTCTACCTGTTGTCAATATCGTGGCCATTGAGGAGCGGTCGGGGTGCAAGGTTGGTGGGCCTGGCTGGGGTAGTGTTGATGGGGTTTGCCATGGCGTTCCTAGCCTTGGGGCTGCACTGGATCGGCTTCCATGGACCCGGAGCATACTTTATCTGGGCGAGTTCCTTTTTTGGCATCAATGCAGTCTGTGTGCTGGTGGTGAGCCTGCGCCTGGATAGCCAGCCCATGCACACGCATAGCGGGGCAAACGCCGCTTTCCCTTCTGTTTGAATCCTGCCGGGCAACTCACAACGGGCCAGCATGCTCACAGCCGAACCGACCTGCAGTTAAGTTACAAGACGATAATTCCAGCGTATCCAACCACCGAATCGATCTCTCCTCCTGTGTCCGCGGAGGTTGCGTGCCGGATCAAGCGGGCCTCGCGTGCGCCAAGTTCGCGTGCCGCGATCAGCATTGCAATCGTGGGTGCGTAGCCGCACATGGAAATATCTTCATCACGTATTACCTCCAGCAGACCTGCCGAATCCAGTTGCAGGATTTTCTCAATTGCCTTGTCATCTTTTTTTCGAGTAATACTGTCGGGCTCGTAATGGTTCATGTCACTCGAAGCAATAATTAAAACAGGGCCCACTGAAGCCTTGATCGCGGCTGCGACGGCCCTACCCAGAAGTTCAAGCGTGGCATAATCCGCCATTGCGATTACAATGGGGACAAACGTGAATCTGCCAGAAATTCGTTGGAGGAAAGGAATCTGGACCTCAAGCGAGTGCTCGCCTGAATGGGCTTCTTTATCTTCCACCAGAAGTGGGCACTTTCCCTGGATTTTGTGCGCGAGTTCCTTATCCAGAGGGACTTCGCCCAGCGGAGTGAGCCAGTTTCCTGCAGACATCATAGCCAGCGGAAAACCACGGCCCCAGTGATTAGGGCCGAGGATAATGTAACGGGAGCGCGGAGGCATCTGGCGATAAACAGCTCCGGCAACATGCCCTGAGTAGACATATCCGGCATGTGGCACCATGCAACCGATGGCGGCGTCGATAGGCTTCTCATTCAGAGACTCAGGTTCAAGGTAATGAAC
>JBJKQZ010000111.1:0-3452 GCA_046704865.1 Terriglobia bacterium | reverse complement strand
CTGGGGAACGCGTCTGACTTTACTTACGCCGGGACCATCAAGACCGTTGGCGCTCTGGCGCCGGTCATGTTCTTTCTGTTTGCCGCTGCATCCATGGTGCCGACCACCTTCTGTACCTTTATCGCCGGCAACAGCTTTGGAACCATGTTGCCCAAGTTTCCACGCGCTGTTTCCACCCTGGTCGGCGTGACGATTGGAGCCATCCTGGCCATCACGGGCGTGGCCCAGAACCTGATTGGCTTTTTCACGATTGTGGGCGCCTCCTTTGGACCCATCTGCGGCGCCATGGCTGCTGATTATCTGCTGGCTGGTAGAAGGTGGTCAGGGCCGCGCAAGGGAATCAACTGGGCAGGTTATGTGGCGTGGGCAATCGGGTTTGTAGTAGGAATTCTCAACACCATTCCTGGGGTGCCGGCAAGCTGGATAAAGATAGACCGGCCGGCTGTGCTTTTTTCCTTCATCGTGGGCTTCGTGGTTTATTTCATTCTGGCAAAGGCAGGCGCGCTTCCGGAGCTTATTCCTCTTACAGAATTGAAGTCGGGAGCATAGCGGCGATTTCGCTTTGCGCGGTTGAGTCTGTACTGGTGGTTTTCTTTGCCTTGCCCGCTTCGCAGTCAAGTTGATGTTCTGGCCCGCTTCCACTTGCCCACCTTCGGGACGACTTCCGCGCGGCATTTTCTGCTTCGTGATAAATTAAATCTCTTGCGCGCAGACCCCAACCTGGGGCGATACATGGGCGCGGCGGGGCATATCCTGCTGTTCAAGCGGGGAAGGCTTTCCGGGCGCCCGGTAGCGGAGGGAGTCGTGTTCTCAAACCAAATGCGAAGATCCATCTTTACGAAGCTCGCGTTAATTGCGGGAATAATGCTGACACCCGCGCTCGCCCACGCGCAGAACAGCGTGGTGGCGATCACCAATCAAACCAGTTACAACGTGGGTTCGCAAGTCCTGATGCGCGTGGCCCCGGCTCCGGGTGCGACGGTGCGCGGCAACATGGTCTTTTCCGCAATTGTGCGATACGACGGGGAATCACAAGCAATTTACACAAGCGCGCCCTCGCAGGTCTGGACTTGCCCGGTTGCTCCGGCCACGACTTCTTATGAGCCACTATGGAAGATTCCACCGGATGCCCGGACCGGACGTTATGAAGTTGACCTCATGGGCTACGACCGCATTTCAGGCCAGATTTTCTTCAAGCTTCCCGGCGCGGGCTCCTTTGCCGTTTACCGGAAGCTCGTCAAGATTGAGAGCATCAAGCTGGGGAAAACATTCTACGTTACGGGCGATCATGTGTCGTGCGATGTCACGATCAAGAACCTCACTAATCAACCGCTCAACGGCCTGCAGGTTGAGTTCTCAAACCGATACTGGCCCTGGATCGCCGGGCCTGCGCAGCAGGCAGCCGCAAGCATCGTTCCGTTGAAAAAGGACCTGACTCTGGCCGGAGGCGCAGAGCAGGAGATTTCTTCCAGCGATGCCGCCGTTGCCGACAAGGTTGACCAGCCGACGATCCATCAATACGGCGTCGTCGTGTGGGACCACGACCGCAAAAACGTTCTGGATATCGCCTTCAGCCGGCTGGTGCTGATCCGGCCGCCGGGTGTCACCACCCCCAAGCCCTATCCCATGCAGTACATTTACCCTGAGTTGAGCGACGTTGACACCAAAGATTACCGGCACTTCTATCCTCCGGCGATGAATGAAGGCGCGATTCAGTTCGACGCCGCTCACACGATGTTTATGCCAGGGCAGGAAGCGCCCATCGATTTCACGATCGCAAATCCTGGAAAGACGCCCTGGAAGCAGATAACCGCTACCGCGGTATTGCTTGACCGCACAGGAACTGTGGTCGGGAAGAAAGTTGTTGCCACCGATCTGGATCTCGAGCCGGGTTCGCCTTCCCGGAATGAGTCGGCTACGTTTACGCTCCCGGCAGGCCAGGCGGGTCTTTATCGTGCGGAAGTCACCCTCACGGATTCTTCCGGAAACAGCGTGGCTGAAAACGATCTTGAACTGGGTGTCAATTCCTTGCCCAAATCCATCATGATCTTTTGCGCGCATGAAGATGACGAGGGCGGCTGGGCCGGTTTGACCCGCGCGGCCGTGGAAAATCACATACCCATCCACTTTGTTTATTTCACAGGTGGCGATGCGGGATCTTGCGACCGTTACTACCAGCACTCCTGCAGTCCTGCAGAGGCGATGAATTTTGGCGCCCTGCGTATGGATGAGACGCGCGCCGTTCTGGGACACATGGGCGTGCCGAAAGACGATATCTATTTCCTGGGGCTGCCGGACGGCGGATCGGGAGAAATCTGGTATCACCATCCGGACCCCTCACATCCTTACCTTTCGGTCCTGCTGGCCTCAGACCATACGCCCTATCCGAACGTTTTCCAGCCCAATCTGCCTTATGCGCGGGAGTCGGTGGTTGCTGCGGTAAAAAAGCTGTTGAAAGCGTTCCATCCGGAAGTAATTGTGACGGCTCATCCTCCCGCCGAAGGCCATATCGACCATATCGTTTGCAACTTTTTTGTGGTGAAGGCCCTGCAAGAGATGGTGAGCGAGAAAGAGCTTGATCCCCAAAGCATTCAGCTTTACGTTGACCGCGTCTATAATGCGAAGACTCTCCCACCGGACCCCTATCACTACTCGCAGCGTGTTTTTTTCGTCTCCGGCGAAGTAATGGCGCTGCACCAGGAAGCAGGCTGGTATTATCAATCACAGGGAGGTAACCGCGCCGAGGGCCATATCCGTGATTTTGACCGGCTGCCGACCAGAATTGTTTACCGCCAGATGCTAGACTGGGATGAGCATCAGGGATGGAATTCAAAGCCGTGAATAGAGGTTTGAACAGACCGAAGATGGAAAGGGCTGCCAATGCCTGACCAGCCCGAAAAAACAGGATTTCTGCCGGCCGCCACTTTCCCGGATGAACCCTTCGCCTGCCCTAACTGTGGTCAAATGCTTGCACCCTCGTGCCGCGTATGCCCTTCTTGCCGGGAGGCGATTGACCCGAATGACATCGCCCGTCCGGAAGTAGTGATTCCTATTGCCACGCAGGTTGTTCCTCTGCCGGTCAAGGAGTATGCCCGGTTTTCCTGGAGCATGTTTTTCGCCACCCTTGCGGTCTGGCTCGTGGTGGGAATGATTACGGAAGGCCTGCTGGGACCGGAAAAGGGCCAGTTCGTCCTGCTCGGGCTGGTGCTGCTTTCCTCAGTGTGGGTCCTCCACGATGCCCGTGAAAAGAATATCCCCAAGCCGTTCCGCTGGAGTCTGGGTTCATTCCTGCTGTGGATCTTTGTATTTCCCTGGAAACTGGCCCGGCGGAGAACGCCCAAGGCGGAGTGTCCGGTTATTGAAGGTGAAGGCGGACGCGTGGTCCGCACTCTGCTCTTTCTCCTGCTGGTTTTCTTCCTGATCAGTGTGATAATGCTGTTGCTGAAAGGCCC
>JBJKQZ010000110.1:0-4035 GCA_046704865.1 Terriglobia bacterium | reverse complement strand
GAACCGCTGAACAGGTCAAATCAGGAATCTTCTGTCCCATCTAGCTCAACAGAAGTGCAATTTTCTCTCTGCTCTACGCCGTGCCCGCCAACAGAGCATTGCTGCTGGATACACGGCAAGCCGAACTGCGTCGCAGTGGCCTGTGAACCGAACCGGAGAAGGAAGGGCGCAGACCGGGTTCCGGGAAGGCTGGTAGCCAGAGACTGTTCGCGAATCGGTCACGCCCGAGCGGCCCCAGCGTGTACAATTTCCGCGGCTGAGAAACCAACGTAGAATCCCGCAGTACTGTGTTTCGCCATACGTTTGTCGATGTCGCAGCACACGACTGGTGCCATCCCGGTGCTCTCCTGATTTGCTTCTGGATGGGATTGGGGAATGCTCATGCATTTGTTGGCACGCGTCGATTTTGCGGTGTGGGGAAGCGGGTGAACCGCTAGCTAGTGGTGGGTTTCGTATCTGTGGCACTCCGCATTCCTATTGATTGTCATTGATCCTGCAAGTAAAAGTCCTAAGCACAGCAACTGATCCTTGAGAGGAGCTGGAAAATGGGCGACTTTGGGAAAGACCAGGAGCAATCCTACAAGCCGAATCGTCGGGAGTTCTGTGTGGAGATTGCCAAGGTCGCGGGGACTTGGGGGGTTGCAGGCAGCCTGCCATCTCAATTTCTGGGGCAAACCGGACATACTGTTGCTCCCGAGAACACGTCCGCGTTTTCCAGCCTTTCCTCAGAACTGATCGCCGGTTGGCTCAATCCAGCTCATACTTACCGGCCGCATACACGGTGGTGGTGGCCGGGAAATGCCGTAACCCGCGATGGCATCGCCTGGGAATTGGAGCAGATGCACCAGCAGGGCATGGGTGGAGTCGAAATCATGAGTCCTTGGAGGATGTACGCCAAGGGGAATATTCCGTACCTCTCCAAAGAGTTCCTGGAGATGGTGAAATTCGCAATTGAGACGGCGGAACGGCAAGGCATGGAAGTGGCGATTACTTTCAGCCCAGGATGGAGCTTTGGGGGCTTCTGGGTGCCGGAGACTCAGCGCAGCAAGGTGCTAACACGGGCCTGGATAGAGGTCAGCGGCCCGAAGGAGTTCCATCAGCAATTGCCCGAGTACACGCCTCCCGCGAATTCTGGTCTCCTTGACTCTGGCTTTCGCTCCAGCGCGCCGGACGAGGAGCAAATAGTTGCTGTAGTTGCCGGAAAGATTTCAGGGGACCGGCTCGAGGCATCCTCGCTTATCGATCTCACTAGCAGAGTCGAACGGGATCTGCTGCATTGGGAAATTCCCTCAGGCCATTGGCGCATAATGGTCTTCCGCCTGAAATATACGGGCCAATTATGCCAAACTACGGATAATTTCCCGCGTCGACAATGGGTGTTGGATCACTTCAGCAAAGTGGCAGTGCGAAATTACTGCGATTATCTGGGAGAGACCTACTATGAGGCTTTCGGTGAGCAGTTCGGCAGGACACTGGACACATTTTTCTGCGACAGCTTTGAGATCATGGTATTTCCCGGTACGATCCACTGGAGTAATGCTGCGCTGGACGAATTCAAGGCTTTCAAGGGCTACGATCTTACCCCCTACCTGCCGGCCGTGTGGTGGGATATTGGAGAGTTAACCCCGAGGATCCGCTACGACGTCAATGACTTTCTTGGCTGGCTGGGCCTCGATGCGACGTTTCTGACCTTTATCGACTGGTGCGGAAAACACAACGTGGAGGCAAGGATTCAGCCCCACTATCGATTCACCGAGGAAATTATCCAGGGAGCCGGATTGGCCCCGCGGCCGGAGATGGAAGTGACTACCGACCGCTTTGCAGTGGTCATGAATCCGCGCAAGCAGGTTGCCGCCGGCGGGCATCTTTACGGTCGCAGGATTATTTCAGCCGAGTCCTACACTTTTCTTCATACGGAGCGATACCGAACCACGCTGGAGCAAATGAAAGGCGCCACGGATGCCTTCCTGCGAGACGGCGTTACCCAATTCTATAACCACGGTTATATCTATTCTCCGGAAATGCATGTGGCTCCCTCGCGTGATATGCCCTGGGCTAACCGGATCAGCCATTGGAACGTGTGGTGGAAGTATTACCACCATCTGACGGAGTATGTGAGCCGGTGTTGCTTTCTGCTGCGACAGGGGGAGTTTGCTGGCGACGTTATGATCTACTCACCCCAATCGACGGTCTGGACCGAAACCGTACTCTTTGACAATAACCAACGAGTTATGCCCTTCGGAGATGTGGGAAAGGCTCTGGTGGCCAATGGATACGATTTTGATCCGGTCAACGACGATGTTCTTCAGCACCGTGCCGAGGTAGACAAGGGGCGAATCAAGGTGCGTGATCTTCGCTACCGTTTTCTGATCATGCCACGAACTACGGCAGTTCCGGTCCCCACCATGGAGTTCATTCGGGAGTTTGTGCTGGGCGGTGGAGTCGTGATTGCTCTGGATGAACTCCCGGCAGCTTCGGTCGGGCTCGAGAATGCCGCGCAAAATGACGCCCGCGTGAAGGAGATTGTCACCGAGCTATTCGGTCCCGCCGGCCAGGGAAAGGCTCATCCCGGCGGTGGCCATACTTACTACTTTGCCGGATACAAGATACCGACTTACCAGGTCGAGAGAGAAGGGTTTACTCCTTTTCCACGACCCTACGAGCTCACTCCGCCGCTTACCGCTCCGCAGCAGGCTCTCCTTGGGGGGCTGAGAGAACATCTGGCGCCCGATTTCATGCTGGCGGGAAATGAACAGAGCAACGGCCTGACATTTCTGCATCGCCGCCTAGGAGCCGATGACATTTACTTCGTTACCAATCTGCAGCCGAAGGAAGTTCGTACGAGTGTGACCTTCCGGGCTTCAGGAAAGACGCCGGAAGAATGGAATCCGCTGACTGGCCGAATCAGTCCGGTATTTGTCTACAAGGCACATGCCGAGGGCCTTGAGATGCCCATACGTTTAGAAGCTTTCGCTTCGACTTTTTATATCTTCCGTTCTGGCGAACCGTCTCCGCACCTAAGCGAAACCAACTTGGAAGAAGTGCGAGAGCTGGGTCATCAGACTGTGCGGGGGATAGCCGGCAAGAACGGCGAGATACACGTCACAGTAGTCGAAAACGGACAGAGCCGGAAGGGCCGGGCCACCGTGACCGGGTTGCCTGAGCCGCTACCGGTGAGTGGCACCTGGAAGATGGTTCTGGAAGGCCATTCTTTCCAGAAACTGGAAAAGCAGGTATCGCATTTGCAGTCGTGGACAGAAGACTTGGTGACAATGCACTTTTCAGGAACGGGGAGCTACATGTTGGATTTCCACGTACCCCATGAATATGTGGGCAAGGAACTGGAATCTGTGCTCGACCTGGGGATAGTTGGCAATATTGCGGAGGTAACATTGAACGGCAGGCCGGTGGGTGTGGCATGGATGCAGCCCTATCGTCTGGATGTAACTGAGGCGTTAGAAAGCGGCAGCAATCATCTTGAGATCCTGGTTACTAATACGCTGATCAATTACGTTGCCGGAATGAAAGAGATGCCTAAGGTACCGGCGGAGTTGATTCCTCACTATGGTCCCACGGTCGATATCTATCATGAGGGAAGAGCAGAATGGGAACGCCGGGAGAAAGATTTTCAGCCCCTCTCCATTTCAGGGCTCATTGGACCGGTGCGAATTATCGCCCGACGCCAGGTAACCGTCCATCTCTAGCTGGGTCCAAGGGCTCAATGACTGCGTCAACGACGAAACTCAGAAACTGACTGCTGCCAATGAAAAGTGTCCACCAGCGTTGGCACAATCGCGCGCGGGCAAGCCAAGATATCTCACCATCAAATCGAGCTACATCGAGCGTTCGCTCATGTATCTTGCATCTGCGTAATTCTAGCCAAACATATTTGAAATTTTGAAACCACCGGTCGTCTGTCCGATGATCTTGTTGCTGAGACAGGAACAAGGGAGGGACGACCGATGGAGGTGTTTACCAGGCTGTTTGGCAGCCTGCTTCTGTTTGTATACCACTGTTTCGACCGGGTGGTGATTC
>JBJKQZ010000109.1:0-9376 GCA_046704865.1 Terriglobia bacterium | reverse complement strand
CCACGTACAGGAAAGCAAAAACCGACGAGATTACTACCATCCGCATGAAAGCACCTTCAATTCCCTCGCTTGGAACCAGCGAAACAAGCGACGAATGCATCCCGCCACAGGCAAGTGCGGCCAGTATACATGAGAGGACGTACTTCCAGACGGCGGCAATAACAGCGCTGGCCTTGAAGTTGATGGGCTTCCCCGCGTACCAGAACGAGGGAATCGCGAGGATCCAAAACGATGACGTCCACGCCAGAGCCATCCCAACCGGGCCCCAAGGCAAACCCACGAGAAAAAGGAAGGCCGTGACAACAAACTCAACGATTCCCCAGCGAAACCAGCGGTTTGCAGTACCAATGGAAAGATGGATCCAGCCATGCGTGTAATAGAGAAGCATGATTCCAATTCCAGGGCCAAAATACATGAAGATCCGCCCTGACTCCTCCCACCCTGGTCCCAATACCAATCGGATCACATCTTTGCCAACCAGTGTCAATGCTCCCCCCAGTCCCATTCCCACAAACGCAATAACCGCGAGAGACCTGAGGAGGTAACGCTGGTATTGTGCCGCATCATTTTTTAAACGGCTCAAGGCTGAAACAGCAACCACCGTCAGAGGGTTAACCAGCTGGCTTGTTGGAAGAACAAACAGATCGTAGGCCTTCTTGTAAAAACCAAGAGGTTGCGCACCAAAGCGCCAGCCCACCAGAACATTGTCAAGGTACCCGGCAAAGTAATTGATGCTGAAATGCCCGTAAACATTGATGGCAAACCGAACCATCGAACCCGTTCCGGGAACCCGGCGCGGCAGACTGGGCAGCCACCGGCAAAGCACAAAAGCACCAGCAGATGTCGCAAACGGAAGTGCAACAGCTCCTGCCACCAATGCCCAGAACCCCCAGCCCATCAATGCGAGCACCACTGAAACAAGAACTGAAAATGAGCGGGCGACAATATCGTTAACGGCGAGCACCGGAAATCGCATAGCCCGCTTGAGAAGGGCCAGGTGCAGGACTGAAATGCAATTGAAAAAAATCGTTAGTGAGATACCGATGGTGATTGGGGCTACGAGCGGGTTTTCGTAGAACTTTGCAAGAAGCGAGCCCGCCGCAGCAAAGCCAATCGTAAACAGAATGCCCGCTCCCAGGTTCACCCAGAACAGATTGCTCGCCAATGCATTGCTGATCTTCTCGATCTGCACCACCGCTTCCGTAAATCCGTTCAAACCGAAATTCAAAATCAGCAAGCTGAATGTGGTCACCATTGTGACCACTCCGAAGTCCGAAGGAGTCAGCAGGCGGGCCAGGATCACAGTGGAAACAATGTGAACCGCGAGCAGGATTCCCTGGGCAAACACGGTGGCCCCAGCGCCACGTACCGCCAGATTACGTAATTCTCCGCCCTTTTCTGCAACAGGACTGAACCTGCCGTTCGCGTCAAATGGTCTCAAAGGATTCCCTCATTGTAATGCGTGCTTACGGCCGCCAGTTCCCGTGCAGGAATCCTTGCCGGCTCTTGAGCTTCAACAGTCACAGTTTTGATTACGGGTACTTCAGGAAGTGCGAGTATGGCAAATATGAAGAAGATCCACGTAGGATTCAACATTCTGAATCCGGACTCAGTAAAGTTGTAAACGACTGCAACAACAATAAATGCAAGGCTGAGGCTGCCCGCTTCCCGATCGCGGCTGAACAGGGCGATTCCGTTCCGATATCCGGTGAGGATGAGGCCGCCAAGCAGGACAATTCCCGCCCAACCGAGGTTCAGCAGGATTTCAAGATAACCATTGTGGGCTTCGTTTGGCTGCCAGGGGAAAATGGTCCAGAGGGTCTGGAGGCGATTCCCAAGCCAGAAGCTTGAATAGCCAGTGCCGAACCAAGGGCTGTGGTTCATCCCAAGAAGCACATTCCAAAGCTGCGTGCGGCCCGTCAGGGTTGTATTTTTTCCCAGGGCGTGGACAACGGAAGAATAGAGATCAGGGAATAAAAATGCCAGGGCGGCCGTAAAAACCATCACTCCAACAATAAAGTGCACCCTCGCCGGCCGAACCTTCCCCGGCAGGTTGAGAAAAACGATCAAAGTTGACCCCAGCATGAAACTGGCCAGAGACGTTGCCGAATGAGCCGTGACCAAAAGCCAGAGGATAATCACCAGCGTAGACCCAACGGCAACGACATGGCTGATTTGCTGCCGTTTCTCACGGAGCGCCTTGATCAGGAGCCAGACAAAACCAAGACCCAGAACCATGCACACCATGCCCAGGGTGTTCTTGTTAGTAGTGACCCCCACGTTCGCTACCTCGCCAATTTCTGGCATATAGGCGCGGCCCATATTGGGGTAATACTCAATCAACAAAACAGAGAGAGGCATAAGAAGAAAACCGACTCTGGCAAAAAGCCGCTTGATTGCTGTCACCCGATCCCGGTCCGTTAAAACGACGAGCACCATCACCAGGTCACCCACGGCCTTGACCCAGCGCTTCAGCGAGACATCGGTGTAATCAGACCATAGAGCGCTGACGGCACAATACGTGAAGAACAGGAGAATGGGCGCGTTCATTCGCAGGACTTTTCCGACCCGATGCCACCGGGCGACGAGCACCATAACGCCTGCCATCAGAAGCATTGTCAGAATGAATCGATCCAGAGGGCTGCCATCAATGTACTGCTGGGGACTCTGGATTTCGGCTGTTGGATTCAGCCACTGCGAAACCATTCGAGATCCGGCAAGCAGGATCCAGATAGTCGGAATCCAGAGGGCTTTGGAAGTACGGGCTTTGGGGTCCCGGTACAACACAAAAAGAAACAGGATTCCCAGCCCAAACACGATAGTAGCAAGTTGCGGATTCATACGGTGGCTGTGTCAGTAGCCGAAGGAATAATTTCTCAATTTGAATCGAGAAACTGGCGGTGCAGAAGTTCCAGCGTCAGCAAGGTGTGGATTTCGTTTGTGTAATTGCGGTTTCCTTTTAAATGGCCTTGCACCACGGCTTCAAGGCCGCCGCGTTCCAGATACGGACGGGAAAGAGATCTCGAGTCAAGCAGCATCTCGCGGACATATTCCGAGAGAAAGTCCCGGTACCAGATCCGGTAATGAGCAAACTTATGCCGGCCGAGGAAAAGACGTTCGAAATGCAAAGGCGAAAAAAAGTGGTCGATCTTTGCCAGCCATTGGGGCATGCCCTGGTCATACGCATACTCTGCCCTCAGGGTGAACTCGAGGAAGCCACGGGAAATCATGGATGCAGGAAACAACGCGTTGCCCCCGATGCCGCGGTCACTCCGGATTCTCCCGAGGGTCGGATCTCCATCACCAATCATCCGCAATCGCACGTCCCCAGTTGCGGCCAGCGATGCCGGCGCGCGATAAACTGTGCGTACGAGCTCGTTGTCAAGGTACGGAGAGCGGACTGTCAACTGGCTCTGCTCAAGCGTAAGGACTCCGTAATGCCACCAGGGGGATTGGCGGAAGGCAGCGAAAGTAGCAGGATGGCCACTGCGAATTTCTGCGTAAGTTGATTTTGCCTGATTAACGTGTTGGAGCAGCTCCTGACTGAAGATTCCAGGCATCGGATCTATCGCCTTGAACATCGCGACCTGGGTCAGCATTTCGCTGCCGTAAGTACCCACAATGCGGACCGGCGCAATCTCTCGAACTTTTTCGCTGACATACAGGTCGGAGGCACGGCTCACGTCCACACAACCGTCACTCAGGAAAACACTGCGTTCAGCATAGTGAGCAAAGCGCGGAAGAAATTCATTCCCAACGGTGATGGCTCGATGCGGTTGCCTGCAAATGTCCGCCACTTTCCGGGCCACAATCACGTCCTGGCAGTCACGGAACATCCCCGCATAGGTGTAGCAGGGGAGTGTGTTCGGCTGGGACTTCCACCAGGCCAGAATCAGCCGGGTATCCAATCCGCCTGTGAGGGATATCCCAACTTTCTGCCGCCCATTGAAATAGTGTGGCAGGCTGCTGGAAAACTTGTCCTTCAATTCCCGGTAATATTCCTCCGGCTCGAGCGGGGCTTGCTCTTCCCACTCGCGGGGCTGGAAGTAACTCTTCTTGCTTTCCAGCGCGCCCTTACGGAACAGCCAGGCCGAGCCTCCCGGAAGAACGTGAATCCCGTCAAAAAGAGTCCTGTTCTGCAACACGCAGCCACAAGCCACAAACTCGCCCAGGCCCTGTGCATCCACTCTCCGCAATTCGGGGCAGACAGCCAGAATCGCCTTGGCTTCAACCGCAAAATAGAAAGCGTCTTTCGACTCGTGGTAGTAAAGCCGGTGCATCCCGTATCGATCGTTAAAAAGAAGTGCGGTCCCTTCCAGACGGTCAATCAGCATGCCTTGGAATTTTCCGTTCAACGTTGCCGGGAAAGTATCGTCCTCCTCACTCAGGTGGACCAGATAAGATGGGCCCTCCGGTGCAAAAACGTGTCCGTGTTCTCTGAGTCTGGATTTCGTCCCAGACTCCGGGAAGTTTTCGCCCGAAAAGACAAGGACCAAATCGCCCCGCTCGTTGGAAACTGGCATGCCGTCTGAAAATGAGTTCTCCTGAACGGTCCAACCAACATAAACCCCCGACGAAACCTCAACCCAAGTACCCGTCCGGTAAAAGGATTCGTGGCGAACGGCCTGCAGCATTGCACCCAGAATGGGCTCAGCCCATTCGCGCGGTTTCTTTGTGATAAGACCAACGATTCCAGGCATCTTAGTAATCAGAAAAAAGTAGGTTGAGGGTGTGGAAGAGAATCAAACACAATTCGTTACAAGGCTCACTGCTGGCATTCAGGATTTTGCACAGGTGATCAAAAATGGAGCCGGCTGGGGGATTTGAACGCCCCTCCTTCCGAGTTACAATCTCGGTTGCTCTACCATTAAGCTATGCCGGCCGAACAACTCCTTCAACTTATACCATTTATAGCGAAGGTTGACTCCCATGGCAATCACATCATGAGGAATAATTCCCAAAAGTCCGCGGTGAAGATTTAACTTCAGGCAGATTCTTCCCTTTAGTGTGAGGGGGACATAGAATCTGGGCACCAGCATTTCCTCAAACCCGTTCCGGGTCTTGAAGACTCGTGCTGAACAATCACCCTTGTTCCCATAATTGAAAAGCCCGTACGTCAGGCAGGTAATCCCTTTTGATTCGCAGAGTTCGACAGCTTTTGCAATCAGTGCATTTGCAGGCCGCTTGTCATAGTGCGAAGACTTGGGCAGAAAAGTCAGTATAGAAGCTGTCTTTCCCCTGTAAACAAGCTTAAGAAATCCGACCAATTCTTCTCCGAAATACGCGCCGATGAGCTCACTGTGATCAAGGAACGACAATTGATCTTTCCTGACTTCCTCAAAGCTCTTGCCATAATGTACATAACGCTTTCGCTGCCGCATCGGGGAGTCATTGTTCAATTCCACGAGGCCGTTGACGAATTCATCGTCAAGCTGGCAAAGCCTTACCGTTACCCCGCGCTTTTGCGACCGCCGAACATTCTTCCGGGTTTCCTGAGGCAGTTTCTCCCACCATTCTTTAAAGCTCGGGGTTGAAGTAACAGCAACACTCTCCAACTCCATAAAATACTTATACCGCGGTGTTGTGGCAGGAGGCTTCTGAACGAACGTGAAGATATCAGCACACAGGCCGCGCGACCGCTTTTCTTTCAATGCCTGTACGCAGAGGACAGGATCTTCTACTTCAGAAATCTGCCATTCCTCATCCAAAACGATGGCCATCTTCAGCCATTTTCCCTGGACGATCAACTTGTTACCGCCAATGTCAAGCGCAGGGACGCTGGTCCACTTCCCCTTAACGCTGATTTCTGCGGTGTCGTAGACCGCCGCTTCATGCACGGCTTGCGATGTAACCAATGGCACAGACACTGACAAACCTCCTTCGCAAAAACGGACCGGGCGATAACACTGATGTCTACTGGGTTACATACGGCTGCTTGACAGCCTTGATGCCCATGCAGTTAAGAACAGCTCCCAAATGAAAAGCCAGCTTGACTAGAAGGGACATGAACCGGTGCTGCCCCAGGATTGCCGCAACCGGCAGCATCACCGCATAAACCGGAACTGCTATCAAGGACTTGGCAAATCTGACCAGGCCAAAGGTCCGGTGCAGAGGAGAAATGCTGCCTTGCAGCAAGCTTCGTTTCAAGATGAACGATCTCTCCCAGCGCTTTGGCGGAACTGTTTCGTACACGAGGGCTTCATTGCACCATACAAAAGTGTGCCCCTCTTCAATCATGTGCGAGAAAAACTCCTGGTCTTCTCCGGTACGGAATTCCGGACGGAAGGGCTCCTTTAATCCGGCAAAGAGTTCCCTCTTGACCAGTGCATTGTTCGTACGCCCTTTTTTCCCGTCGATAACCAACCCCGTCGTGTAGGTGGGTCTCTGCCAGAACCTGCCCTTCACGATCCATTTCGGAGGTTCCTGGTCAAAATGGCAATTCACTGGTCCCACCGCGCCGTCCACGTTGTATTGCTTGCATGTCTTCAGAAGATTTAACAGCCAGTTCTCAGCCGGGAACTCGTCGTCATCAATGAACGCCACGAAATCACCTGAAGCATTTTCCACAGCCTTGTTCCGCGCCATCGGAATATTCTGTTCTGGTTCCACGCAATAACGCACAGGGATCGATGCAGAAGCTTCGAAATCTGAAACCGTCGATTCCGCGGATTGAAGCTGATCATTGTCGACAATCACCATGGAATAAGTAAACATCTCATCGGTGACCTGTTTCCCAAGGGCTTCCAGCAGACGCCGCAGAAGTTCCGGGCGCTTGTAGGTGCAGATACATACGCAGATATGTGTTGTTTTACTGTCCATATCGCTGTCAGGCCGTGTTCACGACCGGCCTTAATCCTTCCGGAGAACCATAACGCACGAATCAAGTGAGAGTGAACCGAATCTGCCAAAAGAAATCGCCTGTATGACGAAATCCACGACAGAAAATATTCTACCGATAAGCCATGAGCGCGTTATGGTGCGCCTAGTCATAGTCCCTTCAACCAACCGAAACAACACCACTGAAAAACCGTTCGACTGTGCAAACCGAACAACTCTTCCTGGCATGATGGCTAATCGAAGATACGTGGGAAAAGGCCGTGATTTAAATTTCATGACGCGATAAAACAGCATGTGAAACCAGAACGGAGTAAATTTTGTTACAAGACCTTTGGCAGAAAGTAGATTTGAAAAAGCAAGAACCAGCAGACCTTCCTGTTTTACGGAACCGAATAGATTAATCAATGCGTCGTTCGGTCTTGCAAGGTGCTCTAGAACCCACCAGCATACGACCGCATCAAACGCCTGGCGGGGTAGAGGGTAGTCTTGAATATCCCCAAGTATTTTCTTCTGCAGGAGGGTGTTGCGCTCCAACTGTTTCATGGAATTATCTATTCCCACCACATCTACGGCAGGCTTGAACTCCAGGTGGCTTGCAGACCCGCATCCTGCTTCCAGCACAATGATACGATCCCTTGCCGAAAAAGTTTGATCACAGACTTCGCAAACTTCCCGCTCAATAGCATTTAACATAGGGGCACGCATTGAACCTTTTACTCGCAAACTCGATGAAGTTATAAATGGCGAAAGGATATTCCTGCGAAATCAAACCCTGCCCTTGGAAGGTCAATCCGGTTTCTTCCACCCAGGCAGTGCACCCCGATATTGGCTGCGACAGGTTAGTTGTTTTGGCTAAGGGTTTTCAAATTGCGCATGATGTCAGAGCTTTCAGAAATGAAACCGTCTCCAATGCCCTGACAAGCCTCCTTCAGCAGCGATGATTCGCTGCCCTCATTTGAGTCTGGAATTCCGATTTTGCCCCACAGACAACCCAATGAAAAATCTCCCCGCCCGTCAGGAATCGGTATTCCTCCAGATTGACAGGGTGCGTCTCCAATTCAACAACATGTTCGCGCGATAGCTCGAAGATCCGTTGGAGCCGGTCCAGAGGCTCGATTGGCGCGAGCGAGAAAAAGAAGTCCGTAAGGCGGTGGCGCCGCGCCAGCAGAGAATCGACGACCTGCCGGTAAGTACGATTCCACACGCTCTTTTCTCCAGGTTCAAACGAGAAGTTTCGCCGTACTCTTGTATTGCATGGCAGCAAACCGCCAACGAGTACGTTGGCGCAAAGGTGCATGTGATGATGCCCGTCAAGGCGTTCCGGGGCCGTTCCATAGAGACGGCAGTATTCCTCAACCTGCGCGGCCACAATGTATTGGAAAGACCGGGCCAGCAAAGGATTATAGATGGCCTGCGAAAGGCGGTGCCGGAGCAGGTACCGGGCAACTTCCAACTGCCGCGTTAATACACCAGAAGGACAATCGGAAGCCGAAAACGGCGTGGTGAAGTTAAGGTGAAGACCGGCATCGATGCCGGCCTCGCGCCCCATCACTGCGGCCCTTTCAGAATCCTCCATGAAGACCATGGCGCTGACGGACGAAACAGCTCCCTGTGAAACACAAGACTGGATTCGGTCAGTGGTCTTTGGGTCCCGGCCCCAATCATCCGCGTTAATGATGAGCGATCCGGGACGAGGTTCCACACCGTTCCGGTATTCAACTCCCAAATCCGATATTGTCGTTTGTCGTTGGTACATTGTGGATCACCGATGGAATTGATTGAAATTCGCTGGCTGGCAGGAAAACTAATGTGCCGTCTTGACCCAGAGTTTTGAAGATCGCGCCGATTCAACGAAGTCACTGAGAGCTCGACGGGTTGAGCGGAGTTTATCGCCGAATTCAACACAAGAATGACCCAGCATTCCCGCGTGCGAATCAAACTGACCCAGGTTATACACATCCTTGCCGTTATCACCGCTCAGTTCATGCTTGAACCGGTAGGTTCCAGGGTTCGTTTCGGGATTGATGCCGTTCAGGTTGTAGGCGGAAATTCTCTGCTGTTTCAGTTCCTCAATCAGGGTCCATTGAAGGAGATACGATCCATTGGTTTTCATGCCGGCGTTACTGGTGGCGCCGAACAGGTAGATTGCTGAATTCCCGATAGCGCTGCCGATCAGGCCAGCACAGACATCTCCGTTTGATCTGCAAAGAAGGACTTTCATTTTGAAATCTTCGGGCAAAAGAGGCTGCATGCGCCTGAATTCCTCAACATCGGCACCGGGCGAAAACCCTTTGCGCGAAACCATCTCTCCATAAATGCCAAGGAAGGATTCAAAAAAGTGATCGCTTGTTCCCTTTTCAACCTCGAGCCCCTTGCGCAAGGCGACTTTTAACTGGCGCTTCCAGTGCTGGCGCATTCCTTCTTGCAACGTCTGGAGGTCGGGATTCAGGTCCATCAAGATGGTCCGTCGTCGCCGGTCCCTGCGGGGTAGCGAAAACCCTTCGTCTTTAAGAGCCTGGGCAAGTGAAGGATCATCATG
>JBJKQZ010000108.1:0-3194 GCA_046704865.1 Terriglobia bacterium | reverse complement strand
GCCTTACTGCGCAGGATTTCCCGGAAACTGATCAACTACCTGAGCTGGACTGGAATTCCCGAAGCCAAAGAGTTGCTACGGAGGAGATCTACAGCCCTTTCCATGCAAGGTGTAGTGGAACTCGACGAAAACCGCCCTCTTCCGCCAGACGGTGCAGGCAGCTCTAGCGATGTCACGAGCGAAGCGTTCCAAATTGCATCTGAGCATATGAGCGAGAGTGAAGTCCTTGACTGCGTAACCCGGTGGATCAAGGAGGACAAAGCAAGCTTTCTCGTTCTCGCCCTCGAAAACCAGGACACGCCGCTTGGCGAAGTCATGGAGTGCATTGAGCGCTATCGTCACCTCGGGATCGACGAAAGCGAGCTGTCGCTCTACACGCAGAAAGGCCTTCGCGTCTCCCTCATCCGGCGACTCTTCTCCGAGAGCCTTGGCTTTATTAATGTTGCCAAGAACTTCATTGAGATCAGGGACTTCTACGATTTGTTGGGCAAGGTG
Source organism: Terriglobia bacterium (assembly GCA_046704865.1). Lineage (GTDB taxonomy): Bacteria > Acidobacteriota > Terriglobia > UBA7540 > UBA7540 > SCRD01. The sequence continues at coordinate 2,699 of JBJKQZ010000108.1, read as the reverse complement.
ATCTTTCCTCCCACCTGCCACGGCAAGCTTGGCGGAAAGAGTGCCGCGTTGTTTCTGGCAAAGAAGATCATCGAAAAAGCTCCCGAGGCAAGCCCGGTGCTGCGCTCGGTCAAAGTGCCCAAGACCTGGTACGTTACGTCCGACTGGATCCAGAACTTTGTCCACCACAACGATTTGGAAGATGTCCTGAATCGCAAATACATGGATATTGAGCAGGTCCGCCAGGAATACCCGCACCTTGTGGCTTTGTTCAAACACTCGTCGTTCCCCTCCGAATTTGCCAAGGGATTGGCACTGGCCCTCGACGACCTGAGGGATGTGCCTCTTATCGTTCGAAGCTCCAGCCTGCTCGAAGACCGGCCGGGATCGGCATTCTCTGGAAAGTACAAGAGCCTGTTCCTCGGGAACCGTGGGACGCGTGAAGAACGGCTGGCGGCGTTGATGGATGCCATTGCTGAGGTTTACGCGTCGATTTTCGGTCCAGACCCCACGGAATATCGTGCAGAGCGGGGCCTCCTGGATGTCCATGAAGAGATGGGCATCATGATTCAGGAAGTTGTAGGACAAACAGTTGGCAAGTACTTCTTACCGACGTGCTCCGGGGTCGCGTTCAGCAACAACGAATTTCGCTGGTCTGCGCGCATCAAGCGTGACGATGGTCTGATCCGCCTGGTCCCGGGGCTGGGAACGCGAGCGGTGGATCGGGTGGCGGATGATTACCCCGTCCTGATTGCGCCGGGACAGCCGAACCTGCGGGCGAATGTCACCACGGATGAAGCAATCAAGTATTCTCCAAAGCGCATTGATCTGATCAATCTGGAGACCAATGCGTTCGAAACTGTTGACGTTTCTGAAGTCCTGCGAAGCGATGGCGCAACGTATCCTCAGATTCGCAATCTTGTGTCTGTCGTCACCCAGGACCGAGTTGAGCCTTTGATCGGCCCACTGCCGGACTTTGCCACGCAAGATGTTGTGTTTACGTTCGAAGGGTTGATTGGGAAGACTACATTCATCCCTTGCATTCGAGAACTGCTGGCGCTGTTTCAGGCAAAATTGGGGACGCCGGTCGATATCGAGTTTGCCCACGACGGGAGGGATTTTTATCTGTTGCAGTGCCGTCCTCAGAGTTTTGGCGCCGATACAACCCCGGTGCCCATTCCGCAGAATTTGCCGGCAGACAAGCTGGTCTTTTCTGCCAACCGCCACGTCTCAAACGGTAAAGTCGCCGATATCACTCATGTGGTTTACATTGGCGCAGACGAATACAGCCATCTCCCAGATCAGGCGGCCATGCGTGATGTTGGCCGCGCCGTCAGCAGACTCAACAAACTCTTACCGAAGCGGCAATTCGTCTTGATCGGGCCTGGACGATGGGGGAGTAGGGGCGACATTAAGCTGGGCGTGCCGGTCACATATTCCGACATCAACAACACGGCAATGCTCATCGAAGTTGCACGCCAACGCGGGAACTACTTACCCGAGTTGTCGTTTGGAACCCACTTTTTTCAAGACCTGGTCGAAGCCTCGATTCGTTATTTGCCGCTCTATCCCGACGACCCAGCAACTGCCTTCAACGAAAGATTCCTGCGTCGATGCCATAACGTGTTGAAGGACCTCTTGCCGGAATTCGCGTATTTGGAAGACACGCTTCGCGTAATTGATGTCCCGCTCGAAACCGAGGGACTTGTTCTCCGCGTGCTGATGAATGCGGAACTGGATCAGGCGGTTGGGTTTCTTTCACCACGCCTGCAGCAGGCTGGGGTCACCGAACCCGGGGCGGAGGTGTTGGACCGCGGCAACGATGAGCATTGGCGATGGCGCTTCCGCATGGCACAGACGATCGCCACGGAACTGGACCCACTGAAGTTCGGCGTTAAGGCTTTCTATCTATTTGGCAGTACAAAAAATGCCACTGCGGGCCCGGCGAGCGACATCGACATCCTCCTGCATTTTCAGGGAAGCGCACAACAGGAGTCTGATCTGTTGCTTTGGCTGGAAGGATGGAGCCGCGCCCTGTCGGAGATGAATTTCCTGCGAACAGGGTACCGCACGGATGGTCTGCTCGACGTACACCTCGTCACCGACAAAGAAATTAGAGAACGTTCGAGTTTTGCGGTGAAAATCGATGCAGTCACCGATCCAGCTCGCAGATTGGCGATGAAGGACTCGACTGCCTGAGCTAAAGCAGTTCTCGTGTTGCATCCCAGGGTGATTCGAGGTCAAAGCGGACCAGCGCCAACTCGGGCCCATCGTGCGCGCCATTGATGCAAACCGTCCGACCTAGCCGGATCTTCCATTCACCCGTCAGACGGGTAGATTCGTGAATATGACCATGCAGGGTGAGCAGCGGTTGCCGCTCTTCAATGAATCGCCGGACTGCAATGCTGCCGACATGCACGTCCAGGGCGACGTGCTCATAGGTCTTTCCATCAAGGCCAGCCCGATCCAGTGGCGTGTTGTAAGGAGGCGCATGAAACAGAAAGACGGCTTGGTCAAGCAGTTCCTCGCCGACAAGGGAACCTAGATCCCGCTGGATCGTTCCCCATTTGACTCGACTCTCATCCGCAGGCACGCTCCTGCAGCCTTCTTCCGGCGAAACAGCGCCAGGCGGAACATATCTTGATACGTCAAAGCACTCCCAATCCTTCAACAAGAAAGGCGTGGGCGGGACGCACGCATAAAACACTCGACTTCTATTC
>JBJKQZ010000107.1:0-3493 GCA_046704865.1 Terriglobia bacterium | reverse complement strand
TCCCGGACCTTGGCATTTGCCAACCAAAGGACCAGGTCGAGATCATGGATCATGAGGTCGAACACCACGTCCACGTCCAGGCTGCGGGGGCTGAAAACTCCTAACCGATGGATTTCAAAGAAAAGGGGCTGGCGCGTGACTGCTTTGGCGGCTACCACTCCGGGATTGAAGCGTTCGAGATGACCTATCTGAAGAATCCGCCCGGTACGTTCTGCAAGTTGAATCAATTCATCGGCTTCTTCTACTGTACGCGTAATCGGCTTCTCAAGCATAACATCTATTCCTGCCTCCATCGCTCCACGCGCCACAGCCGCATGTTCTGTGGTCGGAATCACAATGCAGACGGCCTCAACGGTTTCCAGAGCTTCCTTAAGGCTTTTAAATGCCCTTACTCCCAGCTCTGCTGCCAGTTCAGCGGCGCGGTCCTCCCGCTGGTCGTATACCCCGGCTAGCTCCGCGCCCTTGACGTGCGTGAACGCGTTTGCGTGCCGCTTCCCGTGCTCTCCCACGCCGATAACGGCGACAGGCACTTTCTGTAATTCGGAAATAAGCCCCCTCGGTCCGCCCCAGGTGTAAACTCTGCCTGCGGCAAAAGAAGAATCAGTCTTTCATGCCAATCACGGATATGCCGGCCTGGTTTGCTTCCTCTATCAACTGTTCCCGTTCAAAAAGCAGCGTCTTGCCCGCATCAACGGCCAGAACCCGCGCATTTGAGCGCCGCATCACTCGGATCGTCCTGACACCCACCACGGGAACGTCAAACCGCATATCCTGCTTCGGCTTACTTACTTTGACGACCACCAGCCGCTTTCCGTTACTCAAGCCCGCTGCGCGCTCGATGGCAGCATCAGTCCCTTCCATCGCCTCCACGGCCACGCAGGCGCGGTCGGCAACCACAATGGTCTGCCCGATATCGAGTCCTGCAATCTTTTTGGCTATTTCCCGTCCGTAATCGATGTCGGCAAGTTCGTCAGCGTCAGGCGCCCGAACGGTCATCTTACCCTCGGCAGCCAGCAGAGGTTTGAGAAACAGAGTTGAATCCACCACGTGGATGCCCCGCGCCTCCAGCATGCTGACAAAAACGCCGATCAGCGCATCTGTGTTTTTGCGGTCCATCCCATTCAAGGTCTGCTCGACAACTCCATCGGGCTTGATGGAACTGAATAGTTGCACATGCTTCACCTGGCCAGCCAGCACAATTCTATTAACACCGCGAGCCGTAAGCAGTTCCAGCAACCGGGCGACTTCTCCCAGGCTCAGCCATTCAATCTCGTTGGCGTGTTCGCCGAGTGCAGGGAATGCTTCTTCTTTGATGGCAACCACCAGCGGGTCGATTCCGCGGTCGCGCGCAGCGTCAAGCACCAGAAACGGGAAGCGTCCGTTGCCGGCGATGATGGCGAACTTTTCGCCGGCAGCCGCGGAAGAATTCCCCGGCGCGGCATCCCATGAGGTTGGGGCTTCTGTTCTTGTGGCTTCGTCCTTCACTTCACAACACCGCGTGCAGAGGTTTTTACAAAGTCTACCAAAGCCCTGACGTGAGCGGACTTGATGCCCTCGCTCTCCAGCTTTTCAACAGCTTGCGTTGTATTCAGTTTGGAGCGGCAGAGAACCCGGAAGGCACCTTGCAGTTCGTCAATGTCTTCTTTTGACACACCTACACGCTCCAGCCCCAGTCTGTTGGCGCCGTAGACACCCATAGGACGCTCCGCTGAGGTTTTGGAGTACGGAAGGATGTCCTTGTTCACGATGGTATAGCTGCCCAGAAAGCTGTATGCGCCAATTCGGCAGAACTGGTGAATTCCGCAAAATGCACCCACAATCGCATGATTGCCAATCTCCACATGCCCAGCCAGCGAAGCCCCGTTTGACATGATGATATGGTTCCCAAGCTGGCAGTCGTGAGCGATGTGTACATAAGCCATCAGCAGATTGTAGCTCCCAATGCGAGTGACGCCACCGTCCGCTGAAGTTCCCCGATGGATGGTAATGAATTCTCTGAAAGTGTTGCCGTCACCAATTTCAACATAGGTCCGTTCGCCATTGTACTTGACGTCCTGCGGGTCCTGGCCGATGGAGGCATAAGGAAAGATTTTGTTTCCCCGGCCAAACTTTGCAGGACCGTTCAAAACTACATGAGACATGACCTCACAGTCCTCGCCGAGTTCCACATCCTCGCCGATCACCGTGTAAGGTCCGACCTTGACACTGCACGATAACTGAGCTTTAGGGTGTATCACCGCTGTGGGGTGGGCTTTCATGAACCGGGTCTCTCCACAATGGCAAACAGGACTACGGCCTCGGCCACAAGCTTGCCCTCCACTGTGGCCCGTCCCTGCATCTTACCGAAATTGTTGCGGCGGTTCAGGAGCTGCATTTCCACGTGGAGCTGGTCGCCCGGCAGCACAGGGCGGCGAAACTTGGCGTTTTCGATTCCGCTAAAATAAATAAGCTTCTTGTCCTTGTCCGGCAGGTCGCGATAAATCAACACGCCGGCAACCTGTGCCATCGATTCAATAATCAGCACGCCGGGCATCACCGGCGCGCCAGGGAAATGCCCCTGGAAAAACTGCTCGTTGATCGTAACGTTCTTGAGGCCCACAATTCGCTTGTCCGGCTCAAGTTCCAGGATTTTATCCACCAGCAGAAACGGGTAGCGATGCGGCAGGAACTTCATGATATCCGCAATCCCGTAGACCGGCTTTGCTGCTTCCTGTGAACGCTTTTCCGTTTCAGAAGTCATAGTTGGGTTGTCCACAATTCACCATCCGACAGTTATCCCGATTGGTTTCCGCGCCGGACCCCTGTTGATCCGGAACCACACAAGCAGGAAACGGCTGATGCCGTAAAAGCATTATAGTCGAAAGGTTAGTGTGTTCCAAATACGCAGAGCCTGGACCTGTTCCCCGCCCTGTCCTTCGCGCGAATGCTTCCAGTCCTGCATGAAACGGGCTGCACATGCCAGTTATGTTAAACTGACAGGTTATTCCAACCTGGGAGGCAACCACCGTGGCCGCGCGTATTCTCGATGGCAACAAAATCCGTGACGAAATCAAGCAGGAACTTGGCGACCAGATCCGGGAATTGAAGGCAGCCGGAGTTACGCCGGGGCTTGCTGCGGTGCTGGTGGGCGAAGACCCGGCTTCCCAGATTTACGTGCGAAGCAAGGTCAAGACTTGCGAGGCTTTGGGCCTTTACAGCGAAAAGATCGAATGGCCGGCCGACACCACCACCGAGCGCCTGTTGCAACTGGTCCGCGACCTCAACTCACGCGAGGATATTGACGGCATTCTGGTCCAGCTTCCACTGCCGCCTCAGGTGGACTCAAAGCTGGTGCTGGAAGCCATTGACCCCGCCAAAGACGTGGATGGCTTTCATCCGGTAAGCGTTGGCAATCTTGTTCGCAACCGCCCTGGACTGGTGCCCTGTACACCGGCCGGAATCATTGAAATCCTTCGCCGCAGCGGCGTCAATATGAAAGGTGCGCGCGCCGTGG
>JBJKQZ010000106.1:0-7650 GCA_046704865.1 Terriglobia bacterium | reverse complement strand
GCGCTTGCCGACTCTCTTGACGCCATCAGACGGCAATTGACCAACCAATACCTGATTGGCTACACGCCCACTGACAGCACTCTTGACGGGACCTATCGCAAGATTCGCGTCGTCGCAGAACGCAAGGGCGTTGTCGTCCGGTACAAGCCCGGGTATTTCGCCACCAAAGGTGAGTAGTCCACGCAACACGTGTCCAGTATCTCGACCTTAAAGGTCAATTTAAAGCAGGATCAACTCACCTTCCAGCACCAATAATCTGCTCCAATTTCCACGCGTAGAAACAGGGATTGGACTGTATTTTATTGTTCATTTTTTAAGCCTTCCTGTAATTTTCGCATGTTGTTTTTGGGCGCTGGCTAGCCCATAATCGATTACTTGGGTTGATGAGGATAATTTAACGTACGCGTGGCGCAACCCTTAAACCTTTATAGAGCGACCGTTTTGAACTTGGTGCCTCCGGACAATTGCGCCAATCTGGAGGGAAATCCGAGTTCAAGGCTGATCAAGCCCCTCTATCAAGAAACAAAGGCCAGAATGTTGTTTACAACCTTGCGCAAGCACGGAAGTAAACGTTTCTTCCCGAAAGATGAGGATTGCTTACTTAACTTCTCGCCTTCCCTTCCCACCCATCGACGGAGGGCGTATTCGCTCGTACCATTTCCTGAGGCATTTGCTTCGTTTTCATGAAGTTACGCTATATGCCATCGGGTCAGATCCAGACAGGAACGCTGATCATGTTCAACGTTTAGATGGACTTAATCAAAACCTGTTCCAAATCTCAACACTGGGTTTCGTTCGCAACGCCGTTGAAGGACTCCTCAGCGGACAACCCCTGCAAACCGGACTTTTCAAATCCGGCGAACTGGCGCTGGCTCTGGCGCAAGACTTTGATCGAGGAAACATTGATGTGATCATCGCCCATCTGATACGTACGGCTGAGTACGCCAGACCGTTCGGATCAATTCCGCGCATCCTGGATATGACAGACTCAATCCATCTCAACTATGCGCGGATGCGGGACCTTTCACTTAGCCCCCATCTCCTGGCAGCATATATTGAACGTGAACGGCTTGAAAAATACGAACCCGCAGTTTGCTCGCGGTTTGACAATGTTCTGCTGGCATCGCCTCTGGATATTGCCTGGCTTCAACAACGTTATTCTGGCGCAAACTTGACGCTGATTCCCACAGGGATCGATGCGAGCGACTATCCGTTCTATCAGGGCACATTCGACCGCAACCGCATTATCTTTGTCGGCAAACTTGACTATCTGCCGAATACAGATGCTGTCACTTATTTTGTCCAGGAAGTTCTACCTCTTGTCCGGCAGGCCGTTCCGAAGGCCGAGTTCGTCGCGGCGGGTTGGAATCCACCCCGTTCAATCCAGCGGCTGGCGAGAAAACCTTATGTGAGAATCTTGCCCAACGTTCGTGACGTCCGGCCCGAGGTGTCAAAGTCTGCGGTCAGTGTTGCACCCATGCGCTTTGGGGCTGGCATTCAGGTGAAAATACTCGAATCTCTGGCTCTGGGAACTCCTGCAGTAGCCACGGAGAGTGTTGTGGGGGCCTTTGGTGAAGAAGGTAAAGATGCAATTCCGGTGGGGCGCGACCCTCGCGAGTTTGCCGAAAAGGTTGTAAGCGTTTTGAGGGATACGGATTACAGAGAGCGGCTGCGTCACGCTGGCAGAAAAGTTATCGAGACGCGCTTCCAATGGGACCAGGTTCTCGCTCCCCTGGACGGGATTTTGAGAGGATTTGCAAAGAAACGACTGGAACCGAATTCTGCGCCTGCTTTGAGGGGCCGTGCCGATTGAGGCGCAATGCGTCACGCGGAACGGTGACACCTGACAAGTATCAGATTGTCACGAGGACAACCAAAGTCAAAGGTGTTACTGCAATGAGTCGCTCCATTTTTCACAAGAGTGTACGGCAGTTTATGCCTTTCCGGATGGGGACGAATTCACGTCACAAACGGGACGTCCTTGAAGCTGTAACAATTTACTGTGCGTTGCCTTCTTTGAAGCCTTAAGCAAGAAATGTTAAAACGACAGATACGCAATTATCAGTTGATTCTCCTGGCAAGCGACACGATCGCAGTTTTGTTATCTGTCCAGGTTGCTATCTCATTGGGAAGCGGGCAGTACCTTCTGCTGACCCAAGGCTTCAAGAGTATTACCGTCGGCTATTGGTTCTTCCTGGCACTCCTTTTTTACATTACCGACCTGTACAATCTGCGTCGAGACCAGCACAGCGACGAAACAGCCAGTCTCATAGTTCTGGACGTGGCGATTGGCGCGGCGCTCATTACTCTCACTTTCTATTTTTATCCGCGCTGGAGCATCGGCAGAAGTTTCTTCTTAAGCCTTTTTCTTGGAACCCCGGGACTGGTAATCGTAGGACGGCTTATCTGGTCGCGCCTTCACGGAGCGCTTACTCGCCCCTCTACATTGGCAGTTCTGGGCAACGGGCCCGGAGTTGAAGAATTGCGCAAGGTCGCCAAAGACCACAAGTTAAAGGTCATCAACCTGCCGATGACGGATAACGGGCACCTGGCACCTGACGCTTTAAACAAGACCCTTGCCGCCGAAAACGTGCCAGGAAATCTCCAGAATGCGCTGGCAAATTCGCGTCCCGATATGGTCGTTCTGGGACCATCTGTTTCTCTGGATTCTGCTGAATCCCGTGCGCTAGTTGATGCCCGATTCTCGGGGGTTACGGTTCTGGATTTCCCCACCACCTACCAGATGCTCAGTGGCAAACTACCATTGGATTATATGGACGGACAGTGGTTCCTGAGTGCCCAGGGCTTTCAATTCTTCGAAAGTAGTATAGCTATCAGGATCAAACGATTGCTCGACCTGGGATTGGCCTTTGCCCTGCTTGCAGTGACGCTTCCGTTGCTGCCCTTTATTGCTCTCGGCATCAAGCTTTCGTCGAAGGGCCCGGTCCTCTACATCCAGGAACGAGTGGGGTTGAACAGCCAGGTTTTTCGACTGTATAAGTTTCGAACAATGTCAGTGGGGGCTGATGCGGGAGGCCACTGGACGATGAAAAATGACCCTCGCGTATTCCCTTTCGGGAACCTTTTACGATTGACCCGATTTGATGAATTGCCCCAGCTGATCAATGTTTTGAAGGGTGATATGAGTTTTGTCGGACCTCGCCCCCTTAGCCTGGCTCTGGCCCAGGTCTGCAGGGAGAAGATTCCATACTACAACCTGCGTAGCGCGGTCCGGCCTGGCCTGACCGGGTGGGCGCAAGTCAATTACCGCTATGGATCCTCCGTTCAGGACGAAGTGGAGAAGTTGAAATACGATTTGCACTACATCCAGCACCTTTCACTTTTGTTCGATGTTCAGATTGTTTTGAAGACCTTTCGCACAGTTCTGAGCCGACAAGGCAGCCAGTAGGAAAGGATCACGAGCAGCATAACTGGTGGGAGGCCACAGGATCATCCAATGGCCGCTTCTGCGGCCTCTGAGATGTTCTGCAGGGCTTGCGGCCCGTGGGGATTGACAAGCAGAGGGGTTGCCAAATTGCAGGCCAGGGCTTAGGATTTGTCGTTAACCTTCCGGGGAGGATTCAAAGCAAGCCAGGCCAGTCGTGAGCGTTGAATCGCTGATTCGAAATGTCTGGAATTTAATGAAGATGATCATCTCCATTCTGAACAGGTTTTTCTGATGACAAGAAAGCTGGAAATCGTTTTGGCTCTCATCCTGGTCGGAAGCGCGCTTGCCTTCGGCGGGGTCCAGCCCATTGGGTATTCGCTGGCTGAAATATTTGTCTTTCTCACCTTTATCCTTTTCTTATGGAACCAAAAGCGCCTTGGCCGGATCAAGTTATCCTTACCGATCTGGCCGCTGCTCTTCGTGCTCTGGATAGGGCTCCAACTTGTTCCATTGCCGCGGGGGCTTCTAGCGGTAGTGTCGCCGGCCCACCACCTGACGCAAAACTGGCTTGGATCCCTGACCAACGGAAGTGCATGGGGAACACTCAGCATCTATCCCTATGCAACGTTGTTGGGCTTATTTAAGATATTGGCCTATCTTGGGGTGTTTCTTCTCGCAGTTCACCTGTTTGACTCGGGAAGGCGAAAAAGTTTCCTTGCATTGGCTTTAATCCTGCTGGGCTGCTTCGAAGCGGCTTATGGAATTATCCAGCATCTACTGAGCTGGAACAGCATTTTTGGGGTGACTGACCCTTACGACCAATGGGTAGCGATTGGAACCTATATCAATCGCAACCATTTTGCGGGAATCATCGAACTGACATTTCCCTTTGTATTTGGCGCGGCGTTTTACTCCTATCAGTTATGGTCAGATCCTCGGCGGCGGGCTAACCGGGCAAGTTCAGGGACCAATGAGGACAGTTCAATAGGATTCCGGATCATTTTTTATCTTTTCCTGGTTGTAATGATGGTTGTAAGCGTGGTCTTTTCGTTTTCCCGCGGAGGCATACTCTCCGTTTCTTTCACTCTGATTGCACTTTCGATTCTCACATTTCTCAAGGTTCGCCGAAAGAGCTGGGGGTTGGTTATTGCGGGTCTTGCTGCTCTGGCATTGGGCTTCAGTCTCTGGATAGGAGTTGGAAGCGTCCTTCACCGGTTTGAGAACATGAGCCATTCATCCTACCTTGGCCAATCAAAGCGAAGCATGCTCTGGTCCGATACGTTTGAACTATTTCGGGCAAATCCCATTCTGGGCACGGGGCTGGGAACGTTCGGAGATGCCTACCGTCCCTTCCAGACCAAACTCGTCAATATGCATGTCGATCATGCTCATAATGACTATCTGGAGTTCGCCTGCGAAACAGGCATCATCGGGTTCGGGCTCCTTTTTCTGCCCATTTTTTACCTTCTGGGCAGGATGGTCATGTCTTTTCTCAAGGACCATCGACGATTCCGGAGCGCCATCCTGCTGGGTTGCATTGGAAGTACGCTAGGGCTGTTGATTCATAGCCTGACGGACTTTAACCTGCAAATTCCCGCCAACGCCATGATCTTCGCCCTGGTCCTGGGAATTGGATACAAGGCAGCCTGCCTCGAACCCCAGAAAGAGGTGAAGGAACGGCAGGCAACTGTCCACTAAACCCGACCTCATGTTGCGAGCCGTCAGAAGAGACCCAGCCGAAGGATTTCCTGTACGATTTCTTCCGGCGGGCGGCCGCAAGTGGAGACTTTGAATTCTGCCTGGCGATAATAGGGCAAGCGCTCCTCGTACAGTTTGAAGAAGCTCTCCCGGTCACGAAACAAAGGGCGATTATCCATGGTTGCGCAGCGTTGCCAAAGATCTTCAATCGGGCAATCCAACCATATGGTTGCGCCAGTCGTCTTCCGGATGAGGTCGAAATTGGGCCTCTGCACAAAGGTTCCACCACCCAGTGCAATCACCACGGGAGCCTTCTTAATGACTTCCACCAGTGCCGCATGCTCAATCTGGCGGAAAAAAGCCTCACCAGCCTGCTCGAAAATCTGGCGTATCGAGGCCCCCTGCCCGGCTTCAATGACGGTGTCCAGGTCAACAAAAGGCCAACCCATCCGTTGGGCCAGGATTGTGCCCACAGAAGACTTTCCGGCTCCCATGAATCCGACCAGGTAAATGAGTTTTTGGCGATGATTGTTCATTCGATCGGAATAACTTTCCCCCGAAGCAATTATAGGTGGGTGTCAGTTTAATCCGCAACCATGCATGGGCAGGGTAGGTTCCATTTTCTTCCCAGCGACAGCAGGACCATAGAAAGGCGTGCGAGCCCCTCCTCCTGTTACAAAGCACCAGGAGATGTTTCACGCAAGCGTGGGTCTACTGCTGGCGGATGTGGATCGTACCGCTGAAAGAAGTAACTTCCAAAGTGGCTTGTCCACTGCCCTGGGTACCGAAAAGGCTGTTTCCAGGTGGAAGGTATGACTGCGAAGGTCGTCGGGTTACCAGCGGAAACTGGTTGTCTAACTTTCCGCGAACCGTCTTGGCATCAAGTTCAAAAGAGGCGCTTGGGGGACAAAGAACAGTAATGTTGCCGCTGTAATCTGAAAGAACGTAATCGCCGCCTGAGGGAAAATCACCTTCATAAACGATGGCGCCCGATGTTGTGGTCCCGCGCAGCCGACTGCTGGTGGGGTTTACAAAGTGGAGGTCTCCGTTGATCGAATAGGCCTCGACGCGACCGGAGGGTCGGACAACTTCAATGTTGCCGCCAACCGAGCGGATTGATAAATGTCCAGCTGAATCGACAACCGAGTTGTTGCTGCCCAGGGAGTCCACAGAGGTATCTCCCTTAACTGAATCGATTTTCACCGTCCCCTGAGGGTCATGGATTTCCAGGCTCGATCCCAGGGGAACCTGGACGATGTAATCAACAACCGGGCTTAAACTCGCTCCAGAGCGATCAACCAGGGTTGTAAAGTGGACCTTGTCCGCACGACCACGCGCAGGGATCTGCTCCGTATCGACCGCAACCTGTGGAGCAGTGATCGTATAGGCTATGTGGACCTGAGAACGATCCCAGCCTCTCACCATAACCTTCCCCGCCAGATTGGAGATGCTTACTCTCGGACTGGCAGTTGTCTCAATAGTTCTTTCCACCTGGCCAGTGCCCTGCGCCATCAGCAGCCCGGCAGGCAGAATCAGCAGTGCCCCGATTGCTCTTACTCCACTTTTCATGCTGCCACTATTCAATCTCAGCACGGTGTTAAGTTCCTTCCCCCCTGACTACCGACCGCCATATTCCAGTGCAGAAGCCAGAACTTCAGCCTTCTGAGAGTAAGCCTGCATCAGATATTCTCGAGCAAGCATATTGTGAGGTTGCTTCTGGAGTGAATCAAGGCACTCCTGAATTGAACTATCGAGCGAAGCCAGCCCAGCCTGATAAACCTGTTTCGCCGAAGGATCCAGTAAAGCCTCACGCGCCTTGTAGTTCTGTTCCATGGCTTGCACAGTATGAACCAGATTCGCCTGAACGCTCGACAAGCCGGCAGGAACGATACTTGCAGCAACTTTGTTCAGCGAAGGATTCTGGAACCCAGTCCTCTGGATGTCGCCTTTGAAAACCATGATGACAGCCAGGACCAGCGCAAAAGCCAAAGCTGCCACTGGTGCCGTTCGAGGTACCAGCGAGGCCGATGCAATCCACCTCTTCCAGAAACTCTCGTGCTCGCGGAAATAACCCTCTTGGGCCAGGGTTGCCCGAATATTGCTCCAGACGCGGGGTGACGGGGACTCAAGGGGCAGGTCTTTTGCTGCAACCCGAATCAATTCAAGATCAGAAAGGATGGCGCTGCACGACGTGCATTGCTCCGCATGGAGAAGGACTCCCGTGTTTTGCTCACCCTCAAGATGTGCCGCCAGGTTCGCGTCAAATTCACGGCAACCTGAATATTCACCTTGTCTCAGTCTTTCTTCTTCCATGGCCCTACTGCCCCTCCTTCACATCTTTGGCAACCTGCGCAGGAGAACTTCTCCCCACTTCACTTTGATGCTGCTGGAACCACTCGCGTAGTTTCAGGCGGGCTTTATGAAGCTGGGATTTCGAGTTTCCGATCGAGCAATTCATAATTTCGGCGATCTCATTATGTTCATAACCTTCGACGTCGTGCAAGATGAAGACGGTTCGGTAACCTGGCGGAAGTTCTGCTATGGCTCGATTCAGCCCAATTCGA
>JBJKQZ010000105.1:0-14147 GCA_046704865.1 Terriglobia bacterium | reverse complement strand
CTGTACCCAGCACACCGCCCAAGCCGGGCAATCTGACTCACCCTGTCATCATCACGATTGCGCCCAACGCGTCCCTGCTGCGGTACGCGCCTGATTCCATTAAATTCAGTGACGCCAAACCCGGCACGCTTGCACAAATCAACGTGGGCGACCAATTGCGCGCTTTAGGAACGAAGAGCGCCGACGGGACGCATTTCACTGCCGAGAAGATCGTTTCCGGGACATTCCGGAATATTGGGGCCACGGTCATTTCCGTTGACGCCTCGCAGGGAACCATTACCGTCAAAGACCTGGCCAACGGAAAGCCTCTTCTGGTCCGCACCGATACTGACACGCAATTGCATGAGTTGACTCCGGAAGTGGCGAATACCATCGCCATGTTTAACGCCGGCCCTGGTGAAAAGGGTGGTTCGCCGCAAGGTGAACACGCAGGTGGTGCACGGCCGCGGCAATCTGCATCAGAGGGCCGCGGAATGCAGTCCGGCCCCGGAGAAGAAAACGGCAAGTTCGCAGCACACTCAGGAGATTTTGAGCAGATGCTGCAGAAAATGCCACCCCTCTCGCTCAGCCAGTTGAAGCCAGGCGAGCCGCTGATCGTTGTAAGCACTGAAGGAGCCAAGCCGGAACAAGTGACCGCCATTGCCGTTCTGAGTGGAGTTGAGCCCATTCTCCGCGCCCGCCCGAAGGGCAGCAAGGAAGTCGCGCTGGGCCCGTGGAATATGAGTGTGGGCGGTGGCGGCGGAGGTGGAACCACCAGTGATGCTGGCGGCGGACAAGGTACGCCTTAATTCGGCCCATTGAGGCCCACGCCCCGCGGAATAAAAGAATAGTTCCATTGGAAAGAGGATTTGGGGAGGATGTCAATGAAGATCGATATGCTCGAAAAATTCAGGCGACCCCTGTGGGCTCTGCTTGTGGCGGACTGCTTTTCCGCCGCGGCATTTGCGCAGTCCGGGAACAGCAGCCTGAGCGGCCAGGTCACGGACCCATCTGGCGCGGCGATACCCGCGGCGACCGTCACTTTGACCGGCCCAAACCAGGAAACAAAAGTTGCCCAGACCGATGAACAGGGTCGATACACTTTCCATGACCTCGCGCCTGGGACCTACTCAGTATCGATCAGTACTCAAGGGTTTTCAACCTTTACAAAGACGGATATTCAGGTTGCGAAGGGCCATCCGCAGGTTGTAAGCGCCCAACTGGCCGTTACCATGGCGAAGCAACAGGTTACGGTGGAAAGCGAAGGCGCGCAACTCAGCGTCAGCCCTGAAAACAATGTGGGCTCGGTAGTGCTGAAAGGTGAAGCTCTGAAGTCGCTTTCCGATGATCCGGATGATCTGCAGAATGAACTTCAGGAGCTGGCAGGCCCCGCGGCCGGACCTAATGGCGGCCAGATTTATATTGACGGTTTCTCCGGAGGCCAGTTGCCTCCCAAAGAAGCCATCCTGGAAGTCCGTGTCAACCAGAATCCCTTTTCAGCTCAGTATGAAAGGCTGGGGTATGGGCGGATTGATATCACCACCAAGCCGGGCTACCAGAAGTATCATGGGGGCGTCTTTAGCTTTGGTAATGACTCGGCCTTTAACTCGCGAAACCCCTTTGTCTCAAATCAGCCAGGCTACCATTCGCAAATGTTTGCCGGCAATTTTGGCGGACCAATCGGCAAGAAGGTTTCTTTCTTCTTCGATATGTTCCACCGAAGCACCGACAGCACCGCCATTGTGAACGCAGTTGTTCCGGCTGCGAATTTTTCTCCAACGGGCACGATCCTGAATCAGGCCGTTCCCAGCCCGGGATCCAGGACCAACATCAGTCCCCGTTTTGACCTGCAACTGAGCAATAGCAACGTGATGTCCGTTCGCTACCAGCGCTGGTCGCGCAGCAACACGAATGACGGAATCGGTCAACTGCAATTGCCCTCTCAGGGATACAACTCCACAGGAACTGAACAGGTAGTCCAGATTGGTGACACGCAGGTGATCAGTGCGCGCACGGTTACTCAGACAAGGTTTCAATACCGCCATTCCGGCAATGACCAGACCCCGGTCAGTTTGGACCCGACATTGAACGTTATTGGCGCGTTCGCGGGAGGCGGGAGCAACAAGGGAATGTCAGTGACCACCGGCAACCAATATGAACTGCACAGCCTTACTTCAATGTCGCTGGGCAAGCACTCGCTGACTTATGGCGGACGAATCCGCCAGATCAATGAGTCCGTGAATACCACGAGCGGTTACAACGGCACATTTACTTTTACGGGTATTAACAGTTACTCGCTCTATCTCCAGGGCCTCTCGCAAGGCCTTACTCCTGCCCAAATCGTCGCTTCAGGCGGAGGAGCCAGCCAGTTTGCGATCACTGCCGGAAACCCCAGGGCTAATGTCAGCAGATTTGATTTTGCGCTTTATGGCGAAGATACTTGGCGTGCGTTGCCCAACCTTTCACTCACCCTGGGAATGCGCTTCGAGGGGCAAACCCGTATTCAGGATCATTTTGATGTCGCGCCGCGCTTTGGACTGGCGTGGGGAATCGGCGGGGGTGGCAAAGCTCCCAAGACGGTGCTGAGGGCGGGAGCGGGAATTTTCTATGACCGCTTTGACGTAGACAACATTCTCCAGGCGGAACAACTGAACGGCATCAACCAACAGCAGTATGTCGTGAACTCGCCGGACTTCTTCCCCGGCAGCATTCCCCCTGTTAACACGCTGACAGGTTCCGCCACGTTTCCCACCATCTACCAGATTGCTCCAAACTATCAAACACCCTACGTGATCGAAGGAGCGATCGGGCTGGAACGGGAGATCAACAAAGACATCAAGACGTCCCTAACCTAAATCACGACGCACGGCATCCATCAGTTCCTTACCCGCAACATCAACGCTCCTCTTCCGGGAACTTACAACCCGGCCGATCCCTCGAGCGGCGTGCGTCCTTTTGGCGACATTGGCAACATTTACCAATATGAGTCCGCCGGGCTTTACAATGAGAACCAGTTGATTGCAAACTTCAACATCCGCGCAGGAGCGGCGGTATCGTTGTTCGGTTATTACACCCTCAGCTACGCCAACACCAACGCTGCTGGCGGCAGTTTCCCCATGAACCAGTATGATCTTTCCCAGAGCTACGGGAACGCTGCATGGGCGCACCGCAATCGCTTCTTTGTGGGCGGGTCTATCAGTATGCCGTACGGATTCAGTTTCAGCCCCTTCATGGTATTCACTTCCGGCCACCCCTACAGCATCACCCTCGGTAAGGACCTGAACGGGGATTCCATTTTCAACGACCGGCCGGCGTTTGCATCGAGCCTCTGCGCAACCTGCGTTGGCACCTCACTGGGATACTTCAATGTTGATCCCATTTCAGGCGACCAGCTTGTGCCCGTCAATTACCTCTATGGACCTAGCCAATTCTCAATGAACGCTCGCATCTCCAAAACGTTCGGTTTTGGCAAAGAGGTTGAAGGCGGTGGCGGCGGCGGGTTCCATGGTCACGGGCACGGCCATGGCGGGCTCGGAGGTCGCGGGCTCAGCAGCGGCGGCGGTGGCCCGCGCTTTGGAGGTTCCAGCGATCGGCGTTTTCAGCTTGAGGTGGGAGTGATGGCCCACAACGTGTTTAACAAAGTCAACCTGGGAACCCCTATCGGCAACATCACCTCGCCGCTCTTCGGCCAATCCAACTCATTGGCCGGAGGGTTTTTCGGAAACCAGTCCGCCAATCGGATGATCAACCTGTTTATGCGCTTTAATTTCTAGCAGGAATGGGAGCAGCACGGAGCGTTTCTGTGTTGCTCCCAACATCCCCCAGGCGGACGATTTACTCCCAATTTCCGCGTCCCGCCTAACACAGAAAAATTTCCTCCGCAGCTCCGACTCAATTTGGTTCCCTGGCGCTCCACTTTTCCAACAATCCAAAACAGATTGGGTCCGTTATGCCGCGGTACCGGTTCGCGTTCGAACAAACTCGGAGGGTTGTCACAATTGGCTGGCGAGGTATATAATTTTTTTTTGTGAGAGCCCGAAATGAAGATTTTGTTCTACGCCCTCCTGGGGCTCATCATAGCAGTTCCTGCAGCGTTTTCATCGTCCGGAACTCCTAAGAATCCTGAACCACCGCAGGGTGAGCAGGCCCCGCTTGCACGCGCAGCACAGGAGTTCAAGGTCCTGACGGGAAAATGGGGCATGCGGCCAAACAGTCCGCCTTCCGCGCAGCGGCATTTTGGCCCGCGAATGCTCTGGCATGGACGCGTGTATGAGTATTTTCGCAACGATGTGCTTGATGCAATACCGCATGAAGTCAACCAGAATGGCGGCACGAAATCTCCCCTGCATCGCAACCAGTTCGGGTTCAACGTCTCCGGCCCTGTCCTGATTCCGCACCTGATAACAAATCCGCAGAACACCTTCTTCACTCTGTCTTATGAAGGCGTCCGGGAAACCGTCTCGCGCGCCTCGCTGCACACAGTCCCCACAGCGGCACAGCGTAACGGAGACTTTTCCAAAACCGTGGATCAGTCTGGAAACCCGCTGATCATCTACGATCCCACGACCACGGCGCCAAATCCCGCTTATGATCCGACTCAGTCGGTATCCACCAGCAACCTCCAATATCTGCGGTCGCCGTTTCCGGGAAACATCATTCCCTCCGACCGTTTGGTACCGGTTGTCCAGCAGGCGCTGTCGTACTATCCCATGCCTAACGCGCACGTCGGCCCGTTCTTTGAAAACAACTACTTTGTCAACGCGCCACAGTACGACACAGCCGACGGCATCATCGCCCGAGTCGATCAATCCATTGGCAGCCGTAACCGGCTGAGTTTCGAGACGGCGATTTCAAACGGGTTTGTCAGTGCGCCGAAATATTTCCCGAACCTTGCCAGTCCCACTGCCCCGGACCAGCATTACTCCCGCTGGCGGGCGGAAATCAGCTATATTTTTACAGCCACATCAAAGACAGTCAATGCCCTCCATCTAACCGCGGAATCAAACACGGTACAGGCAGGAAACAGCAGTCAAACGCCCTTTCCTGATTACGAACTGGCTGACAATTATCTTTCAATGGGCACAGGATTCCCCAATTCGCACAACGCCCACAACACCGTGGAAGTCAGCGATTCCATTGCCACTCAGCAGGGTAAGCATTCGCTTCAGTTGGCTTTCCAGGCTGATCAATATCAGGTAAATTCGTTCACTCCCCAATATCCTTCAGGCTACTTCCAGTTTTCGACAGGTTTGACCAGCCTGCCCGGCATCGTGAATACGGGTGATCCCTTCGCCAGTTTTCTTCTGGGACTTCCGCAATACGCGGAAAGAACTGTCATCACCGAGCCTTCCTATTTCCGTAATTCCTATCAGTCCCTTTCAGGCGGTGACAAGTACCAGTTTTCCAAGACCCTCACAATGAGTCTGGACTTCAATTTCAAGCGGCACACGCCGAGAGTGGAAAAATACAACCGGCAGAGTACCATCGACCCGATGGTCCTTGATCCTGCAACGGACCGGCTGGGCGCGCTTGTTTTCGCGGGGCGCAACAGGATCCCAAGGGGACTGCGTCCATCCAGTGTGGATCTCGACTGGACGTTTGGTCTTGCGTGGAACCCAGGGGGCGATTCCAAAACCGGCGTTCGCGCGTCCATCCATCACTGGTATGGCCACGTGCCGATTTATAACGGGCAATGGGGGACGCAAGGATTCAATGCCCGGCAGACTTTTAATTCCGCCAACAACCAGTTGAGCCCGGCGCTCAACCTGGAGAGCGGTATTCCTCCGCTGGCCACGCCATTGCCGGACCTCAGCCCTTCGGCAGCCGATAATACAGTGGCCGATTACGTCGATATGACCAATAGAGTGCCCATTTACCGCTCTGCTTCATTGTCAGTCCAGCGGCAAATGCCATTCTCGATGGTGGTAACGGTGGGGACCG
Organism: Terriglobia bacterium; assembly: GCA_046704865.1. Taxonomy (GTDB): domain Bacteria; phylum Acidobacteriota; class Terriglobia; order UBA7540; family UBA7540; genus SCRD01. Next base: position 8,228 of record JBJKQZ010000105.1, on the reverse strand, counting down.
ATTACAGTGCGGGTAGAGATATTCTGGTTGGCAACAGCACTACCAGCCCGAATGCCATTGACCCGAGCAATCTGGTCTACAGGGATAATCTTTACAATCAGGATTTCCGCCTGTCGCTGCAGCCGTATCCTCAGTTTACGGGCTTCGAGCTCTACGGCCTTTACCCCGCCGGCAGGTATCAGCGCAACGCCGGATACGTGCAGGTTGAAAAACGCGAGACCTACGGCCTGTCATTCTCGGCAACCTACGAATACTCTCGCCAATATGATAATTATTCCGGGCCTTATGGAAATCAGGACATGATCAACCTCAGCAATGACTGGTCGGCCACATCCTATAACACCCCGCAGTATCTTCAGTTCAGTTACATATACGACCTGCCTTTTGGCCCGGGAAAGCCTTTGCTGGATATAGCTGGATGGGGACGGCCGATTGTGAGCGGCTGGTCGGTCAGCGGAATGGCTTACTGGAACGACGGACATCCGCTGGCAATGCAGCCGGAATTCAACAATACGGGAGACCTGCTCTCCACTCTCTACGTAAACGTTGTACCTGGAGTGGACCCGCATGTATCAAACCCCGGTCCCTCTGAATGGTTTAATCCCGCCGCATTCGCCCAGCCAGCCGATTTCACGCTCGGGGATGGCCCAAGAACGATGTCAGACCTGCTGGGGCCGGGCCGAAACAGGATGGACGTCAGCCTGGACAAACGGATGCCGGTTGGCGGGACCTCGCTCGACTTTAATTTGACGGCCTTTAACTTCCTGAACCATGCAAACTGGAACTATCCGGACACTACCATTGGTCCTGCAAGCGCACCCAACGTTGATGCCGGCAGGATAATCGGCTCGCAGGGGGGGCGAGTCATCCAGCTTGGCCTGATCCTGAGTTTCTAATGCAAAGACTCGGCCCAGTTCTTTCCGTTATACTTCTCGCCTTGTTCGGAGCTGCCGTTGCGGAGGCGCATGCACAGCGTACGTTCTCTATTGCCGCGTGGGTTGATAAGGGAAAATGCACCAGGGTGCCAACTTTCAATCCAACTCTCAATGGCAAGCCGGCGAAAGTGAGCAAAGAGTTATCACCCAGGAGCGATCAGGTCATCCTGCTGGTCTTTGATCTAACTGGGGACATCTCCCGGATTGATGAAGCCAAGCAGGCAATCATCAAGGAGATTTCCGGGCTTCCCTCGAACACCTGGGTTGGCGTTCTCAGGTCGCAGGATGGGCTGCACGTGCTGACCGATCCCACTCCAGACCGCCAAAAGGTGACGAACATCATTCAGTCCCTTTCCAGCAACGGCACGCCAGGGCTGCTGGAAACCGTGCGTGCGGCGCTTTCACTGGCCGATGCGATGATCCTGATGTCTCCCGTGCGCGTCTCGGTGCTTTACATAACCGATGGAAGCATTTATAACTACCGGGAAGACTACACAGATCCGGTGATCAATCCCAGCGATAAGCACGACCTCAGCCGTCGCTTCCGGGACGTGCTGGTGAATGAGAAGATATCAAAGCTGAAAAGGCACATCGGCTCTTTGGAAGCTCCCCTGTTCGTGGTGGATCTCCATTACCGGGAAAACGGCCTCGACGTGGCGTACCAGAACGGACTGGACAGCCTGGCACAATCTACAGGTGGAGAAACGGTGGTCTGTCGCTCGATGCCCGAAATTACTCAGGCGATCTCCCACATCTTCTTCCGGATGACAAATGTGTGGAGGCTTGTTCTTGCGATACCGCCCAAGGCGCACCGTAACCTGCAGGTTGGGTTAAAGGCTTCCTGCGGCGACGGTGGCCTGCAACTATCATGGCGCCCTCGCTTTAATTTGAAAGAGGAGTAAGATATTACCGATGCGACGCCTGCAAATTGTTGTGGTTTCAGGTCTTGGGCTTGCGCTGGGGGCAGCCGGTGGGTTCATACTCCATCAGTCCAGGCAGCTTGCAGAATTGCGGCTGCAACGCGACAATACGCAGCAGTCTTTGCAGGAGAGCCGGGAAGCCCTGCACCAGAGCGAACTTCGCATTGCCTCCATCCTGCACGAAACCCCCAAACCCGCAAATGACGACAAGGCCCTGATTGCACAGCGCGATGCCACTATTCAGCAGCTTAGCGGCGAGTTGAGCGCCGCCCAGGCAAGCGCCACGCAGCTCCAGGAAAAGCTCACCGCCGTGAAAGACCAGAGTGAGAAATCCATTGCCAGTTCCAGCCAGCATTACCAGGAACAGGAAGCGGAATTGCAGGCCCGGCTCGACAAGTTGCAGAAGGAACTCAGCTCTGCGCATGCGGACCTTCAAAATTCCCGCCAGCGCATCGACAGCCTCCAGAAGATGAATGATCAATTGAGCGCCGCCAATAACCAAGGATCGACCCGGACCGCTGAACGCGAACACATTCTGGACAGTCTTCAGGACCTCGATCGACGCCGCGAGACTTATCTGACATCCCTTGCAGACCGTTATCGGAACCTCACCAGCCAGTTTCGGACCATGAGTGGCATGATGAACTCCAACCGCGGGCAGGATTCCAACGCGTTCAGCGGTCCGGCGCTGGACATGATCCAGAACGCCATCACACTTGCCGACAACGATCTCCAGCATCTGACCGAGCTTAACGCCAAGGCCTTCCGGCTTGAAAAACAGCTTTCCAAGAAGTGAGTTTCCTGCCCGGTCAATTTTCTTCCAGTCCAAACTCTTCCCCAGTATGGTCGGTTGGGTGATTTCCGTAACAGCGCGGTCTAAATGCCCCTTGGCAAGGGTCGATCGGCACACCACCACCTCTCGCTTTCCCTAACTGATTCTCATCACATTAGTTATGCCATCAGGCTACTCGTTTTTGGTTGCTGGACCGGGCTTTCTTGACGGCCTCAGGAGGCACGTTTTAAGATGGTAGATTGCCCTGAGCCTGCGAAACGCGCCTGATAGGTAGTGTAAGCATGTTGAAGCAAATTACAGTCCGGGGAGCGCGACAGCACAACCTGCGCAACATTGACGTCACCATCCCGCGAAACAAGTTTACGGTGGTGACTGGATTGAGTGGGTCAGGAAAATCGAGCCTGGCGTTTGACATCATCTACGCGGAAGGCCAGCGGCGTTACGCCCAGACTCTCTCTGCCTATGCGCGCCAGTTCCTGGACCAGTTGCAGCGGCCCGATGTAGACGCAGTAGAGGGCCTGAGCCCCGCCATCTCCATTGAACAGAAGACCACCAGCCGCAGCCCCCGGTCAACGGTCGGTACCATCACCGAGATTTACGATTACCTGAGGTTGCTTTATGCAACCATTGGCGTCCCGCACTGCCACCAGTGCGGAAGGCCCATTTCCCGCCAGAGCACGGAGCAGATTGTAGCCTCTATCATGTCACTCCAGGACGGCGAGAACGCAGAAAACGGAAATCCGAGGATCATGATCCTTGCGCCAGTTGTGCGCGGGCGGAAAGGCGAGTTCCGGAGTCTCTTTGAGCAACTGGGGCGCGAAGGGTTTGTCCGGGTGCGAGTGGATGGACAGTTGATCCAACTGGATGAAGAAATTCGCCTGGACCGCCGCCGGAATCACACCATTGAAGTGCTTGTCGACAGGCTGCTGATCAAACCGGGAATTGAAGGCCGGCTCGCAGCCTCCATCGAAACCGCCATGAAATTGGCCAAAGGCATTGTGCAAGTCACAGTGGTGAATGGTGAGGAACGTCTCTATTCGCAGGAATCGGCATGCGTGCATTGCGGCAGTAATATTCCTGCGCTTGAACCGCGGTCATTTTCCTTCAACAGCCCTTACGGCGCCTGCGAATCCTGCCGCGGGCTGGGCAGCCGCTTTACGTTTGATCCGGCCAAGGTTGTAGTGGACTGGTCGCGGCCACTATTCGCGGGAGGTCTTGGCCCGGGCTCGGGATCACGATTCATGCAGCGGAGCCTGGCTCGACTGGCTGAGCAGGCGGGATTTGATCTGAAGACACCATTCGAGAAATTTCCAGCGAAGATCCAGAACCTCATCCTTTACGGGAAGCGCCAAAAGGGCTCGCGGCGCGGCACGGGCTTTGCGGGAATCATCCCGCTCCTCGAGCGCTGGTATAAGGAGACTGATTCCGAAAGTTATCATGAGTGGTTTGAGCGCTACACTTCCGCAATGCCCTGCCCCCAGTGCAACGGCAAGCGGCTGCGGCCAGAGAGTCTGGCTGTCAATGTGGCAGGCCTCTCCATCGCGGACTTTACCGCACTGCCCGTGGGCGAAGCGCAGAAGGCAGTCCGGAGCATCAGGCTCAACGCTCGCGAAGAGGTGCTGGCAAGGCGCATCCTGAACGAGATTGCCTCCCGGCTGGAATTCCTGAACACGGTGGGGCTGGCATACCTCAGCCTTGACCGCTCCGCTGCAACGCTTTCAAATGGAGAAAGCCAGCGCGTCCGCCTGGCCACGCAGATCGGGTCCAGGCTCCGGGACGTCCTTTACGTTCTGGATGAACCAAGCATCGGGCTGCATCCGCGCGATAATCAGCGGCTGCTGGGCACGCTGGTGCGCCTGCGGGACATGGGCAACACGGTTCTTGTGGTTGAGCACGACGAAGAAACCATCCGCTGCTCTGACTACGTCATTGATCTCGGGCCAGGCGCCGGCAAACACGGCGGCGCGCTTGTGGCCAGCGGCACTCCGGAGGCAGTGGCTGCCTGTGAAAGTTCTTTGACTGGCCAGTACCTCAGCGGGCGGCGTCACATCCCGGTCCCGGAAACGCGCCGCTCACCAAACGGCAAATCGCTCTCAGTTCTGGGAGCGCGGGCCAATAATCTGAAGAATATTGACGTCACATTTCCGCTGGGATTGCTCGTTGTCGTGACGGGAGTTTCCGGGTCAGGCAAATCGACTCTGGTGAATGACATCCTTTACAGGGCGTTGGCCAAGAAGCTTTACCGGGCTATCGACGAACCCGGCCAGCATCGCGAAATCGATGGCATCGACCGCATTGATAAAGTCATTGTGATTGACCAGTCTCCCATCGGGCGGACGCCGCGTTCAAATCCAGCGACCTACACGAGCGTCTTTACGCCCATTCGTGAACTCTTTGCCATGCTGCCGGAGTCGCGCCAGCGCGGGTATCGAGCCGGCCGCTTCAGTTTCAACGTAAAGGGTGGGCGCTGCGAAGCCTGCCAAGGGGAAGGAATGCGGCGAATTGAGATGAATTTTCTTCCCGATGTCTATGTGACTTGTGAAGTCTGCAACGGGCGCCGCTACAATGCGGAAACACTGGCCGTCAAATACAAGGGCCTTTCCATTGCGAACCTGCTGGATACGACTGTCACTGACGCCCTGCCCGTGGTCGAAAACATTCCGCAGATCCGGCAGAAGCTGCAAACGCTGGAGGATGTCGGCCTTGGTTACATTCATCTTGGCCAAGCTGCCACAACGCTTTCCGGCGGAGAAGCGCAGCGCATCAAGCTGGCCCGCGAACTCAGCCGCCGCCAGACCGGGCGGACGCTCTATCTTCTGGATGAGCCCACAACCGGGCTGCATTTTGACGACGTCAAGCAGCTCCTCGAGGTTCTGAACCGCTTGACAGATTTGGGCAACACCGTCATCATCATCGAGCACCACCTCGACGTCATCAAGCAGGCCGACTGGATTATTGACCTGGGACCCGAAGGCGGGGAGGCAGGCGGGCGCATCGTGGCCCAGGGAACGCCTGAAGAAGTCGCGTGTGTACCAAAGTCGTTCACGGGCCAGGCGTTAGCTGCAGTGCTGAATCAGCAGTCCCGGCCTTCTTCCAGTTCGGAGGCTTTGTCGTTGGATCGCTAGAACAGCCAGCGCCACGGTGACTGGTTGACAGGTTGAGGCACTCACCTCGCGGGCCCCAGTCCGAACACGGGAAAATTCATGAGCTTCCAATCCGATCCTGAACAGCATGAAGTTCTGAACAATACGCCGGAGACGCAGAAACCTGTCGAATTGACCGTCAAGCCACTCCCGGAACAATGGCGGATTCGTGATCTATTGATTTTTATCCTTTTCATTCCCATCGCCCTGGTAGCGGCGAACTTGATTGCATTCATCGGATATGCTGCTCTTGCTCCTGTCTTTCACTGGACCGCTTCCGTCCTGAAATTGCAAACGAACGCAATTTTTCTGCTTGTATTGCAGCTTATTTTTTACATTTTTCTATTCGCGTATATCTATCTCTTCGTAAGGCTCTACTACAAGACCTCCTTCGCGGACGCGCTGAAACTAAAGAAGCTGTCCACGCACAATACGGTGCGTTATCTGCTGGGCGGCGTGGCGCTCTCACTGGTGGTGATGGTCATTCCTCCACTGATGCCGGAGAAAAAAAGCTTCCCGCTCGAGAAGATGTTCAACTCTCCCGCGTCAGCTTACGCGATTGCGGCCTTCGCCGTCCTGATTGCGCCCTTCATGGAAGAACTTTTGTTTCGCGGACTGTTGTTTGCGTTCTTTGAAAAGCACGGCGGGCTAACTTTCGCAATTGTAACAACAGCTATCCTGTTTGCAGGCTTGCACATTCCGGAGTACTGGGGTGCATGGAATCACGTTATTATGATCCTGATCGTGGGGCTTACATTTTCGATTGTTCGAGGAATGACCGGCTCACTTACGCCCAGTATAATCCTGCATCTTGCCTATAATGGCACCTTAATGGCCCTGCTTTTCCTTCAAACGCAACACTTTCATAAAATGCCTACCGGCTTTCTGCTTTTCCGTTAAGCGATGAAAAGCTCTGGCTGGTCGGGACACGCAAGAACCGGCCGAAGTCCTATACCTGGGAGCAGCTCTTCAGAACATCCCTTCTGAAATGCTAGCTGTCCCGGTACCGCTTGATGTCGATTCTGAGCCGCTTGATCTTCTGATTCAAAGTAGATAAAGGAATTTTGAAACGGTCGGCTGCTTCAGTCTGGCTCCAATTGGTGCGGGCCAGCATGTCGAGGATTACTTTTTTTTCAAAGTCCTCAACAATCTCGAAGAGTGAATGGCCGTCAACCTGTTCAGCGGAGAATGTTTGGATCCCTTCCCGACGTTCTTCAGTAACCTGCTCGGGCAGAGCTTCAGGCCCAATCACGGGTCCGGCGGAAAGCACCACGGCGCGTTCAACAGCATTCTCCAGTTCGCGCACATTTCCCGGCCAGTTATGGTCCATCAGGAGCCTCATGGCCTCAGGTGAAAACTTAACTCCTTCGCGGCCGTTTTCATTGCAGTACTTTGCCAGGAAATGGTCAACCAGGAGCGGTATGTCTTCTTTCCTGTCGCGCAGAGGCGGCAAGTGGACGCTGATCACGTTGAGCCGGTAATAAAGATCTTCCCGGAATTTGTTGGCCTGGACCATCTGCTTGAGGTCTGAGTTGGTGGCGGCCAGAATCCGAACATCCACCTTAATGCTTTCAGTACCGCCAAGGCGCATGAATTCGCGTTCCTGAATCACGCGCAGCAGCTTCGCCTGCGTATCCACGCCAATCGTTCCGATTTCGTCGAAAAAGATGGTACCCTGATCGGCTACTTCAAAGAGTCCCCGCTTTGTTGCAATCGCTGAAGTAAAGGCTCCTTTAACGTGCCCGAACAGAGTGCTTTCCAGCAGGTCAACGGGCATTGAGCCGGTGTTGACAGGAACAAAAGGCTTGTCCGCGCGGGGGCTTGTGGCATGGATGGTCTTGGCTACCAGTTCCTTGCCAGTTCCACTTTCGCCTGTGATCAGCACCGTTGCCCGGCTGGCTGCGATCTGCGTGATCATGTCGTAGACCTTCTGCATGCGCTCGCTCTTGCCGATGATGTTCGGCAAGCCAAAACGTTTGAGAGCACGCCGCAGCAGGACGTTTTCCGCCCGCAGGCGTGAGCGGTCCAGTAGGTTGCGAATTTCTAGCAACAGTTTGTCGTTGTCCCAAGGCTTGGTGATGTAACTCTCGGCGCCTTCGCGAGAAGCCTGGAAGGCGACCTGGCTGGAGTCGTAGGCGGTGATCATGATCACCGGAATCTCGGGAGAATCCCGCTTGATCGCCTTCAGCACATCAATGCCGTTGGAATCAGGAAGGCTGATGTCGAGCAACACCAGATCAAAAGGCTCCTTGGCAAGTTTTTCCAGTCCCGCCGCGGCGGTGGTAGCCGTTGCAGTCTCGTAGCCTTCGATTTTCAGCAGTTCGTCCAGGCTCGCAAGAACTTCCGTTTCGTCGTCAATGATGAGGATGGAACCCGTTTTAGATGGCATGAACCGGTTTCCTGGAGGCGGGGAATTCGAGACGGAACGACGCTCCGC
>JBJKQZ010000104.1:0-5297 GCA_046704865.1 Terriglobia bacterium | reverse complement strand
CCAGAATCTTGCCGCAGCCATGATCGGCTTTCGTGACAAACCCCCGCAGAGCGGATTGATCGGAAATTTTCAGGAGATGGGCGCAGTTCCGGGCGTTACTCCCGCCGTCGAGAGCGCTCTCGAAAAGGATTTCTACCTGTCAGGATTCACCGTCCGCAACACGGAAATTGTTGGCCCCAAGGTGGGTTCCGACCTGCGGCGCGAAGCTGTGTATGTGACCTTGGCGGGGCTTGCTGCAATGTTGGTTTACATTTGGTTTCGTTTTGAGTTAATTTATGGCGTGTCGGCGGTGATCGCTGTCTTCCACGACGTTCTTATAACTATTGGCTTGTTTTCTCTATTTGGCAAAGAGATTACACTTTCTGTTATTGCGGCTTTGCTGACGCTTGTGGGCTACTCGATGAACGATACTATTGTTGTGTTCGACCGCGTCCGGGAAAATTTGCCCTCGAGCAAGCGCGATAACTTTGTCGAGCTGGTGAATCGCAGCATTAACCAGACCCTCAGCCGGACGATCCTGACCTCAGGGCTTACGTTCCTTGCGGTTCTCTCTCTCTTCCACTTCGGCGGAGTCGTGATTCATGGCGTTGCCTTTGCCATCGTCGTGGGAGTGTTGATCGGAACGTATTCGTCCTTTGCGATTGCAAGTCCTATTCTGGTGTACTGGCAGACCAGAATGGGGAAGGGCCGGGGCAGGGAAAAGCGTAAAGTTTATGACCGTGAAGTTGCAACTGCCAAACGATAATTCAAATCTCCAGTCAGGTGCCGGGGTCGTAATCAGGTCCCGGAAATTGACAATGAGAGGGGGTGGGTATCATGCTTGGTGACACGCTACTGGATTCCTCGCCAACCCGCGAATCTGTGTTGAGAGGCGTGCACTGGCTGGTTTCGCTTGCCGTCGGGATCGTAGGATTCCTGATCGGCTATTTTGGACTGCCGCTGATTGAGACGCCCGAACTAAAGGTGCTGATCACGCAGTCATCGATCCTTGGGGCGCTCTTCTTCTTTTACGCGTTGATTCTCTGTTACGTTTACGCGGATTCAAAGCACCTCAAGCTGACCACGTGGCCCTGGATGATCATCGTGTTTCTTCTCAATCTGGTTGGGTTCCTTTTCTACCTGTTTTACTCTGCCGCTAAAACGGATAACTGGAAAAGGGCCACCCTGCCGATTGCCTACATCTTTGAGATTATTATCATCGGGGTCATGGTAATCGTTCCGTTGATTTACACGGAGGCGTTACCGAAAGCGCAATTGATGACGTTCCTGGTTGCGCCGCCCCCGCCCCCGCCGCCTCCACCCCCGCCTGCCAAAGCTCCCCCGGTTGTTGTCCATCAGGTGAGCATGCAGGAACTGATGAAGGCCCCCACGGTTATTCCTAAAACGATTGCGAAGATCAAGGACCAGCCGATCCAGGCCTCTACCGGAGTTGTCGGCGGAGTTGCCGGCGGCGTGCCGGGCGGCCAGATGGGCGGAGTGCTGGGAGGAATTATTGGTGGTGTGACCGGAGGTCCGCCTCCACCGCCGCCGCCGAAGCCTGCCGCGCCCCAGCGTATCCGAGTGGGCGGACAGGTTGAAGCCGCGAAGTTGATCTATAACCCCACGCCGGAATATCCGCCGCTTGCCAAGATGGCCCGCATCCAGGGGACTGTCAGGCTTGAGGCGATTATTGCGAAAGATGGGACAATCCAGGATCTAAAGGTTCTGAGCGGTCACCCGTTGCTGGTCAAATCCGCTCTTGACGCAGTTAAACAATGGCGCTATCAGCCGACGCTGTTGAATGGTGCGCCTGTGGAAGTTGTTACTGAAATTGATGTGAACTTCACCCTGGCAGGGTAGTCGGCGGTTTTAAAAAATCCTTGAGGAGGAATTAGACGAGTATGCTTGGAGCAAAACTTTTCATGGTGATGTTGCTGTTTCAGGAAGAAGCAGCCGCCCCCTCATTCAATCCTCTCGATATGTGGAAAACGATGGGGTGGTCGGCAAGAGCGGTCGTGATTGTGTTGTTCTTCATGTCCGCATGGTCGATCGGTGTTGCAATTGACCGCTGGATCGCCTTCCAGGCGGCCCGGAAGCAGTCCCGCATTTTCGCTCCCGCAGTGGCAGGAGCTTTGAAAGATGGCAGAGTGGATGAGGCGATTTCAATTGCTGAGCAGAACAAGCGCAGCCATCTGGCCAAGGTTGTCACGGCGGGCTTGCAGGAGTTTCAAGCTCATCAGGTTTCAGCCGAAATACCGGGTGAAATGATTGAGGCTTCAAAGCGCGCTCTGGAGAGGGCCTCGGCCATCGTTCACGCAGAACTGAAGCGCGGAGTTTCCAGCCTGGCAACGATTGGATCGACGGCCCCGTTCGTCGGACTGTTCGGAACCGTGCTCGGAATTATTCACGCGTTCCAAGGGATTTCCAGCAGCAAGTCAACAGGCCTTGGCGCGGTGGCCGGTGGTATTTCAGAAGCATTGGTCACAACCGCTATCGGTCTGTTCGTCGCTATCCCGGCCGTATGGCTCTACAACTACTTCACCAACAAGATTGAAGGGTTTGACGTCGAAATGGACAACTCATCTTCCGAACTGGTGGACTACTTTATTAAGAGTTCCGGAGGGAAGAAGTAATGGCATGGAAACGCGTACCGATGGGGGAAGTGGCGGACATTAATGTAACGCCGATGGTGGACGTTATGCTGGTGCTGCTGATCATTTTCATGGTCATAACCCCTCTGCTTCAGAAAGGCGTTTCCGTTGACAAAGCCATAACGCATAACCCGCGTAAGATGCCCGACGCCGAAAAGACTGATGCTGTGGAGTTGGCCATAACGCGGGACGGGAAGGTCTTCCTGAACGCACAACCTGTTGCCATGAGTGATATCACAAAGAAAGTTGAAGACCTCATGTCAAACAAGTTGAACAAGGTGGTTTTTATCAAGAGTGACGCACGGGCGAAGTATGGCGATGTGGTCTCCGTGGTTGACAACGTCCGTGCCGCGGGGATTGAGCAGTTGGGCCTGATTACGGAAGAAGTAAAGCCCAACATCAATATCCCGCTTGCACAGTGACATCGCTATCCAGAACGGCCGGCTTATCGCCGGGTGAAGGAGGGTAAAAGTATGGCAATGGCCGTTGGAGGCAATAGGGGCGGCACCATGATGGCGCTGAACGTAACGCCTCTGATTGATGTGCTTTTGGTGCTGCTGATCATCTTCATGATTATCACGCCCTTGACTCCAAAGGGATTGGATGCGCTTGTCCCCAAACCGGACAAGAGCAAAACGCCCCCGAAGGATGTCCTTGAAAGGACGATCGTGGTTTCCATCGATGCTCAAAGGGCTGTCAGCATCAATCAGCAGCCGGTTGCGGTCAACGATCTGGAGCAGCGCCTGATTGACATCTTTAAGAACCGTAACGATCATATCCTGTTCATCAAGGGCGACCCCAAGCTGCCCTTTCAGGACGTGGCCTTGTTGATTGACATCTCAAAGGGTGCGGGCGCTGACAAGATCGGGTTGATAACAAAATCGATTGAAGAGCAGCAGTAGCGCCTGTCAACCCTGTAAATACTGATCGAGGGAGGATCAAGAATGCGACGTTACAAGCTGGCGCCGCTGTCTGCGGTGCTGATGCTGGCTGTCGTGGCGGGTGGCTGTGCCACGTTCAAAGCATTGAAAGCTCGAGACCAGCTCAATAAAGGTGTTGATTCATTCCGCAATGCAAAGTTCCAGGCTGCAATCGAGCATTTCAAGAGCGCAGTGCAGCTGGATCCTGGTTTGATCAACGCACGATTGTACCTGGCCACTGCCTATGCGCAGATGTACGTTCCGAACGGCGATTCGCCCGAAAACATCAAGACCGGCCAACAGGCGATCGATGCCTTTCAGGACGTATTGAAGCTGGATCCCAAGAACACGACAGCCATGGCCAGCATCGGGCAGATTTATTACAACATGCATAAGTTCGATCAGGCGAAGGAGTTTCAGCGCAAGCGGCTGGAATATGAACCCAACAATCCTGAGCCTTATTACTGGATCGGTGTTATCGACTGGGCTCAGGCCTTCCAGGCCGATGGGACGATCCGCAAGAACCTTAATTTGATGACGCCTGACAAGCACGGCAATCTCCCGCCTTTGCCGGAGAAGGACAGGGCAAAGTTGGAAGATCAGAACGGCAAGCTCATTGATGAAGGAATCGATGCCCTGAATAAGGCCGTGAACCTGAAGCCGAACGACGCCAACAGCATGGCATATCTGAATCTGCTTTACCGGCAGAAAGCAGATATCGAAAAGAGTGCTGCCGACCGCACGGCGGACCTGAAATCAGCTGAAGACTGGCTCCAGAAGTCTATGGATGCGCGGAAAGCAACTCCTCCTCAACCCGCGTCATCCGGATCATAAGATTCTGTCTTCTCAAGGAGTTTTTGATTGGCCCTTCGCTTCGCCTTTGTGAAGCGAAGGGCTTTTTTGTTGGGAGCGGCATGTGTGCAGAAGGTCCACCCGGCTTGAAGATGCCGAGAACAGTGGCCTACAATGATATGGGTGACCATGAACCAGTTTGAAACCGTTCTCAGAAAGGTTCAGAACTATCGTCCCGGCGACGATCTGGTCCTGCTGCGCAATGCTTACAGCCTGTGCGAAGAGCGGCACGAGGGCCAGAAACGTCTCTCCGGAGAGCCTTACATCTCGCATCCGCTTGAAGTCATGAACATTCTCGCGGACATGCGGCTGGACACGGTTTGCCTGGCCGCCGGGATGCTCCACGACGTGGTTGAAGACACTCCAACCAGTATCGAGGGGCTGAAGGACCAGTTCGGGCCTGAAGTCGCCGTCATTGTCGATGGCGTCACCAAGATCAGTAGAATACATTTCCTGAGCCCTGAAGATCAGCAGGCGGAAAACTTCCGCAAGATGCTGCTGGCCATGGTGGATGACGTTCGCGTGGTGCTCGTCAAGCTTGCGGACCGCTTGCACAATATGCGAACGCTGGAGCATCTGCCGCCTGAAAAGCGCCGGCGCATCGCCCATGAAACGCTTGAAATCTATGCGCCCATCGCCCACCGGCTGGGCATGGGGAAAATGCGGGGAGAACTTGAGGACCTTTCCTTCCGTTATCTGGAGCCCGATGCCTATCTGGAAGTCAAGAAGGCTGTGGAGAGCCGGAGAAAAGTGAATGAGCACTTCCTGGCGGAGGTCCAGCGCCTGGTTGAAGGAAAAATGAAAGAGAACTCGATCCCGGCGCGGGTTGAGGGCAGGATCAAGCGGCTTTACAGCATCTGGCAGAAGCTTAAGAAGCAGAACATTGCAATCGAGC
>JBJKQZ010000103.1:0-4245 GCA_046704865.1 Terriglobia bacterium | reverse complement strand
CTGCTCCCCGGCACAAGTATGATGGCACGTCTACAGGGGTCGCTCGCCGCGGGGGAAATCAACTTGCAGTTGGCATTCCCTCGAAATAGGTTTAAACAGTTTGGGCAGGAGGCTATGCAGCCATCCGTTTCTGCCTGCAGTTGTTATGCAGCCTTCAATTCCGATGTGCAATGCGGGCAGCGCGTCGCCTTCAGAGGAATCGTGGAAACGCAGAACGGGCAGTCGCGTGTCGCAGGCGCTGGCGGCGCGGGTGCTGGCCGGCGGAGGCGATTAATCTGCTTCACCATCAGGAAAACCGCGAACGCGGCTATCAGGAACTCAAGAAGAGTGTTGCAGAACACCCCGTAGCTGATGACGGCTGCACCCGCCTTCTTGGCGTCCGCGAGCGTTGCATAGTGCGTCCCGGACAGATTGATAAAGAAATTCGAAAAGTCGATGTGCCCCAGCAGCTTGCCAATTGGAGGCATGAGGATATCGTTCACCATGGAAGTTACGACCTTGCCGAAGGCTGCACCGAGGATGATACCGACAGCCATGTCGAACATGTTTCCACGCGTTGCGAATTCCTTGAATTCCTTTAGCATGCTCATAGATGTCCTCTCCGATTCAGATTTTATTGAAACCACGCTTGGCGGATCACAGAAGTCTGAACGAGCCCGGCCACAACGTCAAGTGGCAAGTTGGCAATTCACGGGCGCTACCAAAAGTTCACACAAATCAGGCAGTGGATTGCAGACTGGAATTTGATCGGATGCAATTATCGCGATGACGCACGCATCGCAGTGGTAACGGGTGAGGGAGAGAACTGGGCCGCAGGATTTGCTGTTACTGGCGGTCGTCCTCTAGAACGGGGATCGCGGAGGAAACATCCTGGCTGCCGGATTCGGAAGTTGATTCCTCTGTCGGTTGGCGGTAAAAGAAAATGCCAAAAAAACATCCAACAGCTGTGGCCACCAATAGGAAGAAGATGAACGATACAACCACGCCCAACGTGGTGCCATGCACCGATTGAGCTCCTGCTAACTTGCCGATGCCGTAGGCGACAAATGCAGATACAAAAAGCATCAGCGCATAGACGGGTACGTTAAGCTTTCCGCGCCAGGCCGCCGCCGGAATGACTACCACAAGAACCAGACACGACAGAGAAAGGGGAACAATCACTCCGAGGTTGAGCGCCCAGAGGGCGGGGAATAGCGCTGCCAATATGGGAAAAGATGTCATCATAAGCCATGCACTCCCCTGAGGTTCGAGAGCCTCAACGATCTTATGCTAAGCGCTGGCTATGCTGAAGTCAACTGTTGAAAGAGCACCAACAGCGCGTGCCCCCTTTCAGATTCAAAGCGGTCGCGTTTCCTCACTCGCCGGGGCAGTCAAAATCTCAGGATTTCAAGCACGGGGCACTGTAGTCCACACTACGACCCATCGTCCGACGACGTTTTCGGCTTGATGCAGAATACTTTCTGCGCGGCGGGCGCAATTACCTGCCTCGCTATTGGGGAAGGGGATTTGTTCGTGGTTTGCCAACCATCCGCCCGGACGGACTGAATGGAATGTGCGGAAGCAATACGCGACGGCATGGCTGTGACAGAGCATCTCCATCCACAGGAGCGTCTGATAATATTCCAGGTGCGAAGCGGCTGTTAACATAATCTCTTTTCCACAAAATCCTCTGCTTTATCCACAGGGGGCGTTTCTTGCCGCAACCCATGAAGGGTATGCAGGTCAATGCTCGAGTTTTAGTGTTTTCGACGGCTCACTGCCATGCCGGCAGGCTGGTTCATCGGCGGCTTGATGTTCCGCGGAGAGCATATGTAACCTGTCTACGCAAGGAATGCTTGTTCCCGGCGCGGGGCTTTGTTTCGATATGATTTGCTCTGAATAGGGTTAAATCTCAAGTGATCTCAGGCACCCTTTTTATGAATTGTATTTCCGAAGATTCTTGGCTTGTGCTAACTTAAAGAGTTTGTCGGAATGTTGACACCGTAACCAGCAATGCCCCTAATTGAATCAGAGGCTATCGTTCTTCGAACTTATCGATTGGGGGAGTCTGACAAGATTGCATCTTTGCTGACTCGCCAGCTTGGACGGGTGCGGGCGGTGGCCAAGGGCGCCTTCAGCAGGCGAGGCCGTTACGGTGCAGCGCTTGAGCCGCTGAGCTATATTCGGGTCTGGATCTACGACAGAGAGAACCGTGACCTTCAGCGGATAGGCTCGGCAGAAATAGAGGAGTCCTTCTTTGAAATGCAGAGGGACTACCGGGTGCAGCTTGCGGCGCAGTATCTTGCGGAAGTGACGGAACGCTTCCTGCCGGACAGGGAAGTGAACGAAAGAGTTTTCCGGCTTTTGCTGGCTGTTTTGCGTGCATTCAAGCGGTTTGGTGAGGTTAACCGTCCGCTCCTGTTTTTTGATTACTGGCTGCTGCGCCTCGGTGGTTTTCTTCCTGACCTGAGCCGTTGCATGGCATGTCAGAAGCCGTTTGCAGGAGAGGACGGCTTTTACGATGCAGGCGCGGTTGCCTTGGTGTGCGAACGTTGCCGCAGCAGCGTTTCTGCCGATCGAATAACGGCCAAGGCCCTTGAGTTGATCCCGGCGTTTCGCTCGGCGCCAATCGAGGAGTGGATCCAAAAAGAGGCCGCGCCTCCCGGGACACGCGAACTGCGGCGAATGCTGGAACAGATTATCGAGGCGCATGTCGAAAAGAAAATCGCGACGCGCGCCATGCTTGCTGATGAAATCTAGGCGATCTCGTCCAGGCAACTATTCGAGATTTTTCATTTGGTGATTATGGCTGGAAACAGAGCAACAAAAAAGTCCTCGAACTCCTCCCTGACTTTCCAGGAAAAGATCGGCAGTCTCACCGATTTCTGGGCCCGTCAGGGCGCCGTGGTTGCCTTGCCCTATGACCTGGAGGTTGGAGCCGGGACCATGTGTCCGGAGACGTTTTTCCGCGTTCTCGGACCACAACCCTGGAGCGTGGCCTACGTCCAGCCATCAAGACGCCCGGCAGACGGTCGATACGGTGAGAATCCTAACCGCCTGATCAAGCACACGCAACTGCAGGTTATCCTGAAGCCTCCACCGGAAAACGTTCAGGATATCTACCTGCGCAGCTTGCAGGATATCGGCATCGATTTCCACCACCACGATATTCGCTTTGAGGAAGACAACTGGGAAGCTCCAACACTCGGCGCGTGGGGAATCGGCTGGCAGGTGATGCTGGATGGGCTTGAGATTACCCAGTTCACCTATTTTCAGCAATCAGGGGGAATCGATTTGGACCCCATTTCCGTTGAGTTGACTTACGGGCTTGAGCGGATCGCGGCCTTCCTCCAGAATGTTAATAATGTGTATGATGTTTTATGGAATAATTTATTGAAATATCAAGACTTGAGACACACGGAGGAATTTGAGCTTTCTGTCTATGACTTTGAGTGCGCGTCTGCGGAATCGACTCGCCAGCTATTTGACATTTACGAGGCTGAGGCAGCGCGTCTCCTCAAGCATTACTTTAACTTTGAGCGTTCGAACCGTCCCGCGCGGTTTCCACTGCGCAAAGTGTACGAGTTCTGCCTGAAGTGCTCTCATCTGTTCAATATTCTTGACGCCCGGGGCGCCATCAGCGTGACTGAACGCGTTGCGCTGATCGCGCGGATTCGCAAGATAGCAACCGAAGTAGCTCAAGTTTACCTTGAACAATCCACCCCTGCCCCTGAGGTTGTTTCCGCATGACCGTCGACCCAAACCAGCTAACAGAACCGCTGCTGATTGAAGTAGGGGTTGAAGAAATCCCTGCCCGCTTCCTTGCCGGCGCTGAGAGAAGCCTTGGGGATCGCCTGACAGAAACCTTGCGAAGCCTGCGCCTGTGGCCTTCGGATGCTCAGCCTGCCATCACCTATTCAACACCACGGCGATTGGTGGCTCGAGTGCCAGCGGTGCTGCTAAGGCAGCCCCATGAGGTTGAGGAGATCGTGGGTCCACCTGTTAAGGTGGCGTTCGATTCAGAAGGAAAGCCAACCCGCGCGGCAGAAAGCTTTGCACAAATGAACGCGACTACGGTCAAGCGACTTCGCAAAATTGAAACACCCAAGGGGCTCTATCTCGGGTTCCGTAAATCCGTACGGGGTCGCGGTGCCCGCGAAATCCTGGCTGAAACGCTGCCAGAGGTCATCCTTGGCATCGGCTTTCCCAAGAGCATGTACTGGACAGGGAAGACTGGGCCCCGATTTATCCGGCCCATCCGCTGGC
>JBJKQZ010000102.1:0-3841 GCA_046704865.1 Terriglobia bacterium | reverse complement strand
CGCGCAGGAATTCGTGGAACGGAACGCTTCTGTTGCGGTAGTAGACCGCGACGTCAAAACGCGCAAAGAAACTGCGTCTGCACTCAAAAGCAGCGGCGGCAACGTGGAATTCTTCCAGGGGGACGTGTCTTCAGCCTCCGTAGTTGAAAAGTTGATCCCTCAAATTGTTTCCACGCTTGGTGGCATCGACATTCTCGTAAACATTGCCGGAATCCAGCGCTATGGCACGGTCACCACCATCTCAGAGGACGAATGGGACGAAGTGCTGAACATCAACTTGAAGGGCGCGTTCCTCATGTCCAAATTTGCCATTCCAAAGATGATCGAACGCGGCGGAGGCTCGATCGTGATCACGGGTTCGGTGCAATCGGTTGCGGCGCAACGCAACTCGGTCCACTACGTGGTCAGCAAGCACGGATTGCTGGGTCTCGCGCGGTGCATCGCGCTCGATTACGGAAGACAGAATATTCGAGCAAACTGCGTTCTTCCTGGCGCCATCGATACTCCCATGCTGCGGTGGGCCGCCAATCTGGACAGCCATCCCGAAAAAGTATTAGAGGCCTGTGACAGTCTCCACATGCGGGGGAAGATGGGCCAACCGGAAGAAGTTGCGCACGTGATTGTGTTTCTGGCAAGCGATCTGGCTTCATTCATGACTGGGTCGGCCGTGATGGTGGAAGGCGGCCTGCTCGTCCCAGTTGGCGGCATGGCCTTCCAGCAATCTGGAACGGGCTCAACCAAGGCGTAGGTTCTTTTCTGTCTGCCAAACAGGATTGTGAAAGTTCAGACACGGCCATTCCACGGGGGGATTATGAAAATCATCGCACTTCATCACCGGCTGGCATTTCTGATTGCTCTCACTGCAGCATTGGCAGTTGGCGAGGCCACCGCCCAGGCTCAGGGAACTGCACCACAACACACGTGGCAGCCTGTCTGGAAGATCGGCACCTTCGATCAGTCTTCAGCTGAATTCCATGACGGCATGGCGCCTGATTCAGCAGCACCCTACGTGATTGGAAAGAGCACCCCAAGCAAGGACTGGTTTGCTTTTCAGCCCGGCTCTGATAACGGCATGTTCGGCCATCATTCCCACCCTGTCAGCATCCAAGTCAATCGTGACCAAAAGCCGAGTGGCTTATATCAGATGAAGATCGCGTTGCTGGTGGAGCATCCGAGAATTTCAGCCCTCGACGTCACCATCAACGGGCACGCGGGCCGCTTCTATCAGCACCCCAAACTGAATTACAACATGGGCGACATCAGCGGAGCGTTTTTTCCCGAATACTCATCCGACACAATCAGCTTTGAATTCCCGTCCCGATTCCTCCTACAAGGCGCCAACGCGATGGTTCTTACAGCCGTTGACGAACCATCTCCGGGCGACCAACCGACCGCCGCTGGAACTCCTGCAGGTGATTCCGGCGTGGTTTATGACGCTCTTGAACTTGAGCAAGAGCCAACCAGCCGGTTTGAAGCCCGGCAGATTTCCGCCAACATCGTTCCCACCATTTTCTACCGCAGCGAGAGCGGACAACTGAAAGAAATTGTGAATGTATTTGTCCGCTATAACGAGCAGCCACGGAACGGAAAAGTTGAACTCGAAGTCGGTGGGAAAACTTATTCGCAGGCGCTCACTGCAAGCAGAGCGTTCGGCGAACAAAAAGCCGAGTTTGCCGTCCCGGAATTCGCCGCTGGCACAAATGGAAAAGTGACCGTGGCCATCAACGGTCACAGGCAAAGCTTCTCGCAGGAATTGACACCCGGAAAGAAATGGACCTTCTTCGTGGTCCCCAACGAGCACCTTGATCTTGGCTACACGGACTACCAGGCAAAAGTGGCTGAAGTTCACGCTCGAGTGCTTGACGAGGCCATGGAATTGATCGCCAAGCATCCCGACTTTCGCTACAGCGTTGACGGCTACTGGGAAATCCAGCAATTTCTGGACGGGCGAACCGCCGCGGAAAAAACCAGGCTGGAAAAGATGATCGCCGGCCGCAAAATCTTTATCCCCGCGCAGTATGCCAGCCTGCTTACAGGCTTTCCGACGGCTGAAACGCTGATTCGGTCCTTGTATCCCAGCTACCGTTTCAGCCGCGAGCATGGCACTCCGTTTGATTACGCGTCCATCACCGACGTGCCGTCTTACACATGGTCTTATGCCTCCATTTTGGCGGACGCGGGCTTGAAATATTTTGTTGCCGCCAGCGACAATTACCGCGGCCCCATTCTCCTGCTGGGACATTTGAATGAAAGAACTCCCTTCTGGTGGCAGGGGCCAGACGGCTCAAAAATCCTGATGTGGTATTCGCGCCACTATCACCAGATGCTGACCCTTTTCGGAATGCCGCCGCAGGTGGCAGCCGGGCATGACTCGCTTCCGATTTTCCTGCAAATGTACGAGCATCCAGGTTACAAATCGGATGCCGTGCTCCTTTACGGAACGCAGCCGGAAAATCAGGACCTGTTCCCTCAGCAGGCTGAACTGGTGGGCGATTGGAACAAAACCTACGCCAATCCCAGGCTTGAATACTCAGGGTTTGAGAAAGCCATGAATTACATCACCGGTCAATTCGGGAATGACATTCCGACAATCAGCGGAGATGGCGGGCCTTACTGGGAGGATGGAATTGCCTCTGACGCGCGTTACGCAGCCATCGAGAGGGAAAAGGAGAGCCGCGCGCCATCAGCGGAAAAGCTATCGACCATCAGTTCGCTGGTCAATTCGCGTATCGCTCCAGATGAAGACAAGCTGCGCCGCATGTGGCGAAACATGGTGCTGATGGACGAGCACACGTGGACTTCCTACCAAAGCACCTCGGACCCGCACAGCGAAGAGTCCGTCGATCAACTCAAGGTCAAAGACTCCCGCGCGACTCGCGCACAATTGCTGGCGGACAATGTCCTGCGCCGAAGCATGGGATCGATAGCAGATTCGATTTCCGATCCGCACGGAACGGTGATTGTCTTCAATCCGCTGAACTGGCGGCGCAGTGCGCTGGTGGAATTTGATCTGCCGAATGGCCGGGAACTTGTGGATAAAACCGACGGCCAACCGGTCTCCTGCCAGGAGATCTCCACGGGCAAAGACTACCACCGCGTCCGTTTTATGGCCACGGATGTTCCAGCAGTGGGTTACAAGGCTTACACACTGAAGGAAACCAAGAGCAATCCGACCGCGGCGCAATCGACAAAGGAGACAACTCTTGAGAGCCCTTACTACAGGGTAGTTCTCGATCCGCAAACCGGCGCCGTCCGCAGCATCTTTGACAAGCAGTTGAACAAGGAACTCGTCAATGCCTCCAGCCCCTATCATTTTGATCAATACGTCTATGTAACTGGGGCTGATCGTCTCCCGAACCGGCTTGTGCAATATCGAACCGTGTCGCCGCTTCCCCATTTGACGCCGCACCCTGCGGCAGACGGGCGGCTGATCTCTGAATTCAAGACTCCATTCGGAATGGAAGCCAGGATGGAGAGTTCAGCCACTAATACTCCGAGCATTCAAACAACAGTTCTCCTATTCAACAACCAGAAGAAAATCGAATTCATCAATCGCATCCATAAGAAGGAAGTCTTCACCAAGGAAGGCGTGTATTTCGCATTTCCCTTCGCGATGCAGGATCCCACGTTCCACTACGAAATCCAGAACGGCGACGTGAACCCGGCAAAAGACATGCTGCCGGGCGCGGGGCTCGAGTGGTTCTCAGTCCAGCACTGGGTTTCAGTTGAACAGGGCGGCATCTCCGCCACTGTCCTGCCGCTTGATGCATCGATGGTGACGCTGGGCGATATCGCTCGCGGGACCTGGCCGACGGAATTCGGCAAACGCAAAGGAACAATC
>JBJKQZ010000101.1:0-5192 GCA_046704865.1 Terriglobia bacterium | reverse complement strand
TCGCCGAAGAACTGACCGTCCCTAGCGAAACGTTCGATACCGTTTATATAGCAAATGCCATTCACCACGTACAGGACCGCTCCAAAATGTTCAAGGAAATTCTGAGGGTTCTAAAACCCGGAGGCCGTTTCTTTTCCTACGACCCCCTGGCGTACAATCCCGCTATTAATATCTACCGCAGGATGGCCACCCAGGTGAGGACGCCGGATGAGCGGCCGCTGACCCGCGCAGACGTGAAGCTTGCAAGCCAATATTTTTCGAACTTTGGCCACCGCGAGTTCTGGATCGCCTCACTTGCGCTTTTCGCCAAATATTACCTTAAGGACCACGTTCACCCAAACCAGGACCGCTACTGGAAGCGGATTACTCGTGAAACAACTAGCGGACTGCGCTGGTGGATGCCGCTGCGTTCCATGGACACAGTCCTTACAAGAATTCCGGCACTCCGGTGGCTGGCATGGAACGTGGTGATGTGGGGCGAGAAGTAAAACAGACCTGATTTGCGGGACCAAACACATCGCGTTCCCCGCTTAAAAATATGTCTACGAACGATTTAACGGTAAAGCCATCCGTAAAGAGCATATCCAGGGCCGCCCTTGGATGCATCATCAGCATCTATCTGCTGGCCGGCTTTCTAGCGGTCCGAAATCTTGCCACTTGGCACACACGGATTACCTATCCCGGAGAGGAAAGCTATGAAGGTTGTGCATTGGCAGAAATGGCTCGGCTCGGACAGGGAGTCCGAATCTATGCCCCGCCCTCCGATCAGGGCTTTGCCGGCGCCACCTACGGTCCATTGTATTATCTGACCGGGTCTCACCTGGTTAATCCTTACAACCCGTCATACCTTCCGATACGTATCCTTTCTGCTCTCGCCATTCTTGGCTGCGCGGTCTGTTGTGGTTTGCTTGCGTTCTGGGTCACACGAAAGCGCCTGGCCGCATTCCTGAGCCCGCTGGTATTCCTTTCATATGGAGTTGTTACGTTTCATGGAGTTTCAGCGCTTTCAGACAGCGTTGCGCTCCTGCTATTTTTTTCAGGCTTCCTCGTGGCTTACCGCTTTCGAAACACTTGGACTATCCTGCTTGCGACACCGCTCATGTGTCTCGGTTTTTATTACAAACCGCAGTACATTGCCGGCCCCTTGGCCGTAATGCTATTCCTCCTCATCGAGAAGCGGTATTCCCGCCTTGTGCAGTTCATTGGAGGGCTGGCGTTGTTCGGCTTCGGCTTTCTGGGGTTCTTCCAATGGATTGCCTTTCCAGGGCAAGAGTTCTGGAGGCACTTTTTCCTCTACCAGGCAACACTGATGTCCTGGCACCAGTTCAAGATCGGCTTCCTGGTTTTCCTGCTTATGTTTGGCGTCCCGATCCTTCTGGCATTTGAATACCTTCGCATTCGCCCTGACCGTCTACTCAGTTGCTATCTGGTTTGCGCGGTAGTGCTTGGGGTTGCCACGATCGGGAAAGAAACAGCTTTTATTCAGTACTTTTTCGAATCTATCATTCTGGTCAGCGTCCTGGCCCCGGCGCTCCTGGCGGAGCGCGTTACCAGAGGACCCGCTCCTAACGAGGTCACAATACTACTGGCGATTGCCCTCTTTGCCGGCCAGTGGTACACACCACCGGCCCCCACGCCGCGGGCGTTTGCACAATACGCAACCGTCGAATCGTATTTAAGGTCAAACTTCCCTCACGGCGCGCGTGCCATCGGGTTCCGCGGGGGTGATTTGGTCCAGGCAGGCATGGATACGCCCTTCTCCGATCTTTTCCAAACTGAACTGCTTGCCAAGCGCGGAGTAGTCTCCGACAAACATCTTATTGATCAAATTCGTGCTGGCTGGTTTTCTGTGATCGTGCTGGATTTCAACCTGGAGAAAGAAAAAGATCCCATCTGGTTGAATTACTACCTCACGCCAGCCGCTCGTGAGGCCATAGGGCGCGAATACCACCCGGTTCAGGAGTTGCAGGTGCCGGAGCCGGAACGGCTTTGGCCGCAGGACCGCTTTTATATCTACGTACCCCTGACCGGCGGGCGATCAGGTGAGAAAGGCAAATCGCAGTCCGAGAACTTCCCCCCTTTTCACTCACCCCTCGTGGCAAGCCATGAAGTTTCAGTCGATTCTGTCCGATAGGGGACTTTATATTGCCCACAAGGAATTGGGCGGCCGTCCCGGACGCGATTGTCGGCAATAGCAGGACTCTGGCAGAAAGATATATGATTACCAACTGGCCAACTACAAACAAACCGTCACCAGAAAGCATTGCCATGGCACAAGCTACGTCAACAAAATGTGACTCTCAAATTGATCCATCAGCCGGTTGCTGGCGCCCGAGTTCTCTTAAGATCGCATCTTATTGCAATAAAGGCACTTACGTTTCGCTTCCTGCAGTGAAATGGCAGGCTTGGTTTGGCATATCAAGTGCTCTATCACAGGCTGGGTGTGATGTAAGTGAAAATCGCCCTAACTTCAACTCACGGGAGGAATACACTGATGACGGAGCTACTTAAGAGGCTTTGGCAGGAAGAAGAAGGCCAAGACCTTACGGAATACGCGTTGCTTCTGGTTCTGATTGCTTTGGCTGCTATCACCATCATGGGGACCCTTGGGAACGCCATCAACAATGCGTTCTCGACTGCGGCAAGCAACCTGACCGCCGGAACGAGCACAAGCTAATCATACAAGTCGACATGTCACCAGCTGGGGACCACAGGGTCTGTTCCTCGGCTGGTGAGCGACTCTTCCGAGTTTGTCGAAGTGGCATTCCTAACATCAATATTTTGGGAATGTTACCAAAAAGGGTTGGTCGCCAGAAGAGGCCTCGGAGGGGGACTACTGAACACAGGGTTGCTGTCTTTGTAGTAGTTACCCTGGGGTGAGCTTTTCGTGTGCCCGACTGGTTCACTAAGTCCTCAATACCTGCGAAACTATTTTCCCTCCGCCCTGTGTCTGCGCGTAGTCTAGGGATTAGAAGTAATGCACCAATTATTTTGGAACCAAATGACAATCTGGTCGATGGCGTTGCTCGTTGCCCTTTGGGCCGGATGGCTGGATTGGCGATTTCGCCGCATCCCCAATTGGCTGACTGTTTCAGGTTTCTTCCTGGGGCTGGGGGTTAACGGGGTGCTCTCAGGTTGGAATGGAATCAAAAGTGGACTTGAAGGCGCAGGAATTGCTGTGGCGGTGTTACTCATTCCAGTGATTTTACGTGGTATTGGCGCAGGTGACCTGAAGTTGATGATTGCTTTGGGAGCCTTCCTTGGCCCATGGAAGTTCATCAATGTCCTGTTTGTTAGCATTTTTATTGCGGGCTTTATGGCTGAAATTGAAATTGTGCGAAGGCGAAGAGTAAAAGAGACTTTCAGAAACCTGGCCGTGCTGATTCGGGCATTTGTGACATTCGGCATGGGGGCTCGGGAATCACTCGTAACGCTGGACGATCCCGGTTCGCTGCGTCTGCCATTTGGAGTCGCAATCGCTCTAGCTATGGTTCTTGTTGTCTTTGCAAAGTCAACTTTGCTGACCTTTTAAGGTACCGAGGAAGGAAAAATGAATAGGAACAGAGCTTTAATTGCCTTGGTCGTGGCAATCGTGATCGCCGTAATTGCGAGCCGTTTCGTCTATCGGCAGATCCAGCAAGCGTCTGCCGTAAAGCCGTTGCCGGTATCTCACATAGTGGTGGCTTCGCGCCCCCTCGCCTTGGGCACTCCGTTGACCGCGCAGGACCTGACATTGATCACCTGGCCGCAAGACACTCCCTTGGCTGGGTCTTTCACTCGTATCCAGGATTGCCTCGGTCGGTCGCTGATTACTCCGATTTCAAAGAATGAACCTATATTGGAGGGAAAGCTGGCCCCGAAGGAAGCTGGAGCGGGATTGCCCGCCGCCATTCCCGTGGGAATGAGGGCTGTTTCTGTCAGGGTCGACGATGTGGTTGGAGTTTCCGGCTTTGCGATGCCGGGCACGATGGTTGACGTTATGGCCACCGGCACGCCAGAAGGCGGCGGTGACAGTCTGACACGCACCATCATTCAAGACGTACGTGTCCTCGCCGCGGGCCAGACGGTGGAGCAGGACACCCAGGGGAAACCCAAGACAGTGGGAGTTGTTACGTTGCTGCTGACACCCGAGCAGGCTGACCAACTGACAATGGCGAGTACGGACAACCGGATACATCTGGCCTTGCGCAACACTATCGATACCCAGGTTATAAAATCACAGCCCGTGTTCAAGACTGCGTTGCTGCTGGGCGGCGCGGAGCCGAAGCACTACGGTGGAGGGGGCGGTGGCAAACCTCAGCCGCGACGCAAGGTAACCCCAGAGAAGCCCGCGGGTCCTGCTCCTTATGTAGTCGAAGTTATTAGAGGTAACAAAAAGACAGACCAAACTTTCTCGAATCAATAAGCTACTCTAAGCTAAATTCAGGCGGAGTCGATGACAAGAAAAAACAGCAGAAGTGAAAGATGTTCGTTACCCGCATTCGCTAGTCTGGTCCTTTTGATGGCCGTCTTCGTGGTGCTCGGAATCAGCACACCGTTGACTGCAGCCTCTCAGCTCAACACGAGCACGAGCGTCCAGCAGGCCGAGAGCCAGGGCGCTCCATCCAGTGGTCCTGAGGCTTTGCATCTGATCGTCGACCGCTCACTGGTAGTTACGTCGCCGGTTCAGATAACGCGTGTTTCACTGGCTAATCCCGACATCTGCGATGCTGTCGTGGTAAGCCCCACTGAAATCCT
Organism: Terriglobia bacterium; assembly: GCA_046704865.1. Taxonomy (GTDB): domain Bacteria; phylum Acidobacteriota; class Terriglobia; order UBA7540; family UBA7540; genus SCRD01. The sequence continues at coordinate 455 of JBJKQZ010000101.1, read as the reverse complement.
CCTGAATGGCAAGATGGCCGGCGCAACCTCGCTGGTTATCTGGGGCCAGTCGGGGCAAATGCAGACGTTCGACGTTTATGTGGACCTCGACGTTCTCGATTTGACCGGTGACATTAGAAACACCTTCCCGAACCAGCAGGTCAAGGTAACCGTCAGCAAGAACATCGTGACCCTTTCTGGCCATGTCTCTTCTGCCGCCGTTGCTGATAAGATCCTGGAACTGGCACAATCTATGGTACCGAAGAAGCAAGATGTTGTCAGTCTGCTGGAAGTGCCGGCGCCTCCAACGGGCGAGGTTCTGCTGAAGGTACGCTTTGCAGAAGTTGACCGGTCAGCAGCAACGCAACTGGGTATGAACATTATGAGCCTGCCGGGAGCAAAGAACATCGGTACGATTACGACCGGGGAGTATTCTCCTCCCGGACTCACGGGACAGCTCAGTCCCACAACTGGCG
>JBJKQZ010000100.1:0-4852 GCA_046704865.1 Terriglobia bacterium | reverse complement strand
GCTCAAAGCCAGACCCAGTTCTTCCCACTCAGCGAAATTCGGCCGGGACTTAAAGGCGTTGGCCGGACGATTTTTCAAGGGAATAAGGTTCAGGAATTCCAGGTTGAGTTTCTGGGTGTACTGAAGAACTTCCTGGCTCCAAAGCATGATGTGATCCTGGCGCGATTGTCCGGTGGACCGCTGGCGGAAACAGGTGTGGTTGCGGGGATGAGCGGGAGCCCGGTTTATGTTGATGGCAAACTGGTTGGGGCGGTGGCGCTGGCTTTCCCTTTTGCGAAAGAAGCCATAACCGGCATCACACCGATCCAGGAAATGCTGGACGTTGTTCCTGAAAAGGTCAGTGCCCGGACTTCCGTGCGAGTGAAGCATGCGGCTACATCATTGCCGTTCAAGATTGCGGGCACAACAGGAGATCCCAGCGGCACGGCGCGCCTTATACCTGAAACGCCGGACACCGGACTGAGCGTTGAGAATCTGATGAAGCTTCTTCCATCAAGCAGTGGCGACAGCGCGCTCACTGATATGCTGCTTCCGCTTCGCTTTGGCGGTTTTTCCACTGAAGCGATGGATGCTTACTCGCCGCTTTTCAATCGGATGGGCCTGCAGCCGATGCAGGGAGCAGCACTTTCCAGCAGTCCGTCAATCTCACCCAGCCCAAACGGGCCGGAGCCCGGAACGATGGTCAGCCTGTCGCTAGTGAGAGGCGATCTCAATCTGAACGTTGACTGCACTGTAACCTACCGGAAGGGAGATGACCTTTATGCCTGCGGGCACCGCTTTCTGATGGTCGGGCCTACGCGGATTCCCTTTTCGCAATCGCACGTCCTTGCCACGGTTCCCAGTGTTGCCAGTTCTTTCAAAATCGACGTTCCGGGGCCGGAAGTGGGTACAATCCGGCAGGACCGCTTCGGTGCGATTTACGGTGTGCTTGGAGAGAAGGCACCGATGATACCGGTCCACATCCACCTGGATTCTTCGTTGAATACACAAACGGATTACAACTTCCAGATCATCGAACAGTCCTTTCTTTCGCCTCTACTGCTGAATCTGGGCATTGTTTCCACTCTGAGCGGTACTGAGAGAGGGCTGGGGCCCTCCACTCTGAATCTGAATGGAAGCATTCATCTGAAGGATGGCGAGACCGTCAGGATCGAGGATGTTGCATCCGGAGAGATGAATACAGCGGGAGTAGCGGGGGCATCCGTTTCAACTCCGCTGAATTATCTGCTGGACGGAAATTTCCCCGATTTGGGCATCGAAGGAATCGACCTCAACATTGTCTCGAAGGATGAAAGACGTGTTGCGACGTTGGAGCAGGTCTGGAGCACAAAATCTCAGGTGAAGCCCGGCGACCATATTGAAGTGACTGGATTGTTGCGGACGCCCTCGGGCGGCACCGTAATGGAAAAGATTCCTGTTGTAATCCCGGAAAGTGTCAGCGACAAAAGACTCTCCCTGGTTATTGGGAGCGGGTCGAGCCTGAACGCAATCCAAAACAGGTTGACTCCCCTGAGTACAACACCGCGAGACCTGCATCAATTGGTTCGGGCTCTGAACCGAATGCGTAGAAACAACCGGCTCTACGCTCTTCTCATGACCCCGCAGCGATCGCTGACTTTGCAGGGTGAAGATTATCCGTCGCCACCGCCCTCGCTGGTACAAACCTTTCTGGCGGACCCGGCCGTTTCCAGCAGCGTTATTTACGGCACCGCCTCCGTAATCGGGGATTACCAGACAAAGCCGATGCAATTTACGATCCAGGGAGAGAAGACCCTGTTTTTGAAAGTGGAAAACTCGGAGAACTAACGGGGAATATTACCTGTCACGGAAAAAGTAAAGCTTAGAATCCATTTCAAGAGCGTGTTCATGAAACCTGTCACGAAGTTACTATTCCTCTTCCTGGCGATTGCCATTACTCTCCCGCTTCCACTGACGGGCGTTGAGACCTCCATATGGCAAGTAAGCGACTTTAAGGAGTTCCTCCAGGGCCGGCTGACCGGGATTTCCATCAGCAAGGACGGTGAATTGGGTTTGGCGCCGCAGGCGCATCTGGTTTTCAATCCTGATGAAGCACTGGCGCTTTCCCTCACTGCTGACCGCCAGCATAATCTTTATGTGGGAACCGGGCACCAGGGCAAGGTGTTCCGGGTAAATCCGGATGGCAAGTCATCACTATTCTTCACCACACAGGAGCCAGATATCTTTGCCCTGGCTGTCGGCCCGGATGGAAACCTTTACGTGGGAAGTTCACCCGACGGAAAGATTTACCGGGTTACTCCAGACGGAAAGTCCTCTGTATTCTTTGACCCAAACACGAAGTACATCTGGGCGATGCTTTTCGATCCTCAGGGACGGCTTTATGTTGCCACAGGTGACCTCGGGCAGATTTTCCGGGTGGACAAGACCGGGAAGGGAAAAGTTTTCTTTGAAAGCAACCAGACCCACATCATGTGCCTGGCTTTCGACCATCAGGGCAACTTGCTTGCGGGGAGTGACCCAAATGGCCTGGTTTATCGGATCGATCCCGAGGGCAAAGGTTTTGTGATCTACCAGGCAGGCCTACCGGAAATTCACGATCTGGCTGTAGATCAACAAGGGGATATTTATGCGGCCGCCCTGGGATCACCGAACCAGAAGGGCGTTCCAATGATGCTGATGCCGCAGACGCCAACTATCACCCTTCCCACGCAGGTGATGACGGTGACGGCGGACACGCAGGATGGAGTATCGACAGACAGCAAGGCGCCGGCCCAAAAGCCGAAGAAACCGGTGCCTCCAACGGAAAAGAAGAAAGTTGCTCCCAGCTTTATTCGTCCCGGGACGACCGTACGGGGTATCGACGGCCTTCTGATGCCCCAAAGCCGTGGTGAGTTGATCAGGATTTCTCCAGATTCCACTGTAGAAACCTTGTGGAATTCCAACACGGAGAGCGCTTATGGGCTGGCCATATTGGGGAAAAAGCTTGTTTTTTCAACAGATTCAAATGGGCAGATTTTTGAACTGGATCCCACTCAATATGGTGAAAACCTGACGCTCTTGACAGAAACCCACGAATCCGTCGCCACGCGTCTGATGCTTGAAGGCAAAAACCTCTACATCGCCACAAGCAACGTGGCCAAGCTCTTCCGCCTGGGCACTTCATCCGAGCGTGAAGGGACGTACGAGTCGCGTGTTAACGATACAAAGTTCATTTCGCGCTGGGGCGTCATCAGTTGGAGGGGAAGCGTACCTGCCGGAAGTTCGATCGAGTTCTACACGCGAAGTGGCAATTTCAAGCGGCCTGACCAGACCTGGAGCGACTGGGCTGGTCCCTATCGTGACTCGGATGGAAGCCAGATTACCAGCCCTGCTGCCCGGTACATCCAATGGAAGGCGGTCTTTAAGGGATCGGAGTCTACCCGGCCGTCTCTGGATGAGGTTTCGGTCGCCTTTCTGAATCAGAACCTTCCGCCTGAAATCGAGTCGTTCAACGTCAGCAACGCGGGTGAACGAACTGGCGTAAGCAGTGGTTCGTCGGCTGCGACGGCTTCCACCGTTAGCGTCAATGTTTCCGCCACCCCCCAGATATCGTATGTTGACCCCACTCAAGCAGCGCAGAGTGGTTCCAAGAACCCTGTTACGATTACCTGGAAGGCCTCAGACCCGAACGGCGACAACCTGGAATATTCCCTCTATCTGAAGTCGGCTGATGAGACAAAATGGCACCTGCTGAAGGATAAGATCAAGACCACCAGTTACATGATCGATCCTTCCACCCTTGCCGATGGGCAGTACGTCGCGTTGCTTGTTGTATCGGATGGCCTTTCCAATCCTCCCTCAATGGCCAGGAAGGACCAGATGCTGAGTACGCCGTTCTGGATTGATAACACGCCGCCGGCCGTGACTGTGGTTCATAGCGAAGTAAAAGGAAACAATGCAGTTGTTCAATTCCGAGCTGAGGATACAACTTCCCCCCTTCACAGTGCCCAGAGCTCGATAGGGGGCGACCATTGGCAGGACATCAACTCGGATGACGGGATTATCGATTCCCGGATTGAGACATTTACGGTTAAAGAAGGCGACCTTACCCCGGGGGAACACGTGATCACTTTGCGGGCCTATGATATGGCCGGAAACGTCGGAGTTGGCAAAGCTGTTGTGGAGATTCCGGGAAGGCAATAAAGCCTGGGCAGAGGCGGCTTATTTGCCACTAATTTGGGGCCGAAAAAGATGCCCTTGAGTACCTTAAAACACTGCGATTTAAAGACAACTCCAACTTTAGCCGCCGCATCATAAAATCGAGTCTTGGTGCGGCATCGGGTGTGAACTGTTGAGTCCACAGAAACCTGCGGCGCCAGCGGCCGTTACAGAGACTCAGTTGATTGCTCGTGCCCAGCAGGGCGACGAGGATGCCTTCGCGGCGCTCTTTGAAGCGCACAAGAGGCGCGTCTATTCGTTATGCCTTCGCATGCTCGGCAATCCGACGGAAGCGGAAGATCTAACTCAAGAAGCGTTTTTGCAGCTTTTTCGAAAGATCTCGACCTTCCGGGGCGAGTCTGCATTCTCGACCTGGCTGCATCGGCTGTCGGTCAACGTAGTGCTGATGCACCTGAGGAAAAAGGGTCTGAATCAGATCTCGCTGGATGAAACGGAGAACTCTCAAGGCGAACCGATAAAACGGGATTACGGCGATGATGATCGCCGCCTGGTAGGGTCCATCGATCGAATCGGGCTTAACCGCGCCATTGCGGAACTTCCTCCAGGTTACCGGACCGTCTTCATCTTGCACGACGTGGAAGGTTATGAACATAATGAGATCGCTGAAATCATGAATTGCTCGATCGGGAATTCGAAATCGCAACTTCATAAAGCC
>JBJKQZ010000099.1:0-2761 GCA_046704865.1 Terriglobia bacterium | reverse complement strand
TGGTGATTATGCTGCCACTTCAGGCGGTTTCAACTCGCCCACGATGAACCAGTAGGCGAGCAGACCAGCCACAAGGATGACCGGTGCAAGGGTGAACCCGGGAACATACGATCCGGTGTGGCTGATGAGGATTCCGGTGAGGAGCGGCGAAAGTACGCCGCCGATGTTGCCGATAAAGTTGCCGAAACCCATCCACCTGCCCACTTCGTCGCGTGGGGCGCAGGACTGAAACACGACCAGAAGGTTTGGCGAGGAGAGTCCCACCAGCGAGCCGCCCGCCAGCAGCACAATGGAGGCTGTCAGGTTGCCAACCAGCGCTGCCGGGATGAGCAGGAGTCCTGTGGCAAAGCCCACGGTGATCATTCCTTTGCGCACGCGGGTTTCATTCCAACCTTTGCGGACTCGCCAATCTGCAAACCAGCCTCCGGCAAGTTCCGCAACTGCCCAGACGACGTAGGGGATAGCTGCCAGCAGCCCGGCGCGGAGCAGCGTCAAGTGCCGGACTTCCACCAGGTAGTCCGGCAGCCAGGTGACCAGCAGATAGTTGTAATAACCAAAGCAGAAGAAACCGATGCTGGCTCCCAGCAGGTTGCGATTGAAGGTGAGCCGCTTGCGGGCCGTGTCCGCTGGAATCACCAGCTCACGTTCCGGCGCCTTTTGATTGAGCCGCGAGGGGAACGCAGCAATCCACGGCAGGACCCAGACGAGCGAGGAAAATCCCACCAGCATGAACATGTTCCGCCAGCCGTGGCGCGCAACCAGCCATGCAACCAGCGGCGCTCCAATGGCGAGGCCCGCGCGCACGCCACTGTCAAAGATCGCGGTCGGCAGGCCGCGCTCCTCGGGTGGGAATGTGAGGCTGACGAACCTGACGCTGCCGGGAAGATAGATGGATTCGCCGATGCCGAGAACAATGCGCAACAAAATCAGCACGGCCAGGCTGCCTGCAAGCCCCGTAAATCCGCAGGCCAGCGACCACAACGCAAACGATCCGGCATAAAGCCAGCGCAGACTGACGCGGTCCGCGAGCCAGCCAATGGGAACCTGCATCAGCGCATAAGACCAGAAGAAAGCAGAGAGCAGAACTCCTTTGGCGGTGGGCCCGAGAAGCAGCTCTCCGGAAATTCGGGGCAGGGCCACGGAGATCGTGGCGCGGTCAAGATAATTGATGAGCGCCGCGGCAAACAGCAGAACAATCAGCAGCCAGCGCCGGCGGCTGGAAATGGGAACAGTCTGCCAGACACGTGAAGCTGCTGTGTGCGTTTGTCGCTCAAAATTTTCCGGCATAACAATGAGCGGATGAATCTGGGAAAAAATATCACAGGTTGACACTCAGCCAGGCAACAATTTTCCGGGGGGTTTTCAGCGGAGGCGCGAAATAAGCTATACTCATAAATTCTTTTATGGGGACTCGAAATCAGAAACTTTCCAGGCTGATGGCGCGAGCGATTGCAGTGATGGCTGTTCTTCTGATCGTGGCGCCGCTCGCGGCACTTGCGCAAACCGACGAAATCCAGGTTTATGACGCTTCGATTGCGCCGCAAGGGACTTACAATGTGACGCTTCACAGCAACTTTACGCCGATCGGGCGAAAGACCCCTGATTTCCCTGGCGGTATTATTCCCGACAATTCGGTGAACGGCGGAGTGGAATGGGCCTATGGAGTGAGGCCGTGGTACGAACAGGGCCTCTATCTGCCTGTGTTTACGGCCTACTCGAAGGGCCGCGGCGGGTCAATTGACGGCTTTAAGATCCGCGAACTGTTCGTAAAGCCGCATGCCGACCAGCAAAAGTTTTTTTACGGCATCAATTTTGAGTTCAGCGTCAACTACTCTTATTGGGAATCACACACCATTTCGTCTGAAGTGCGGGGAATTGTGGGCACGCACATCCACAAATGGGACCTGATTTACAATCCGATCTTTGACACCGACTATACAGGCGGACTCGGCGGCCTGGAATTTGTGCCCGCGGGAAGGGTTGCATACAATCTGAATAAAGACTGGGCCATTGCCGCTGAAGAGTATTCTGATGACGGCCCGCTTCGCGGATTTTACGGCCTCCATCAGCAGTTCCATGAAGTCTGGGCCGTGACGGACCACCACACCAAGTGGGCGGACATTGAAACGGGCGTGGGCTTCGGCGTAACGGCGGGCGCCGACAAATTGACCTTCAAGCTGATGTTTACACACGACCTCTAGAAAGCGGCTGCCCTTCGTTCCCGGGAACCGATGCGATAAGGAAACCCGCTGGAAATTCGGGACCTGTTGGAATCACATGCAGCGATTCTCCTGAGCTGACAACCGACTCCTCCGCCACTCTGCAGCCCTGGAATGAGGCAGTCCGCAGCCCGGAATAACAGGGCAAACTTCATGCCTGCAAGCTCCATCCCCTCCGTAGCCCGAATGGTTCACCACTGCTGTGACCTGATGCGGCAGCGGCTTGGTGCCGCTCCAAAGATTGCCGGGCTGGTGGTCGGCTGCGGAAACGGAAATGAAGTCGTTTACATGCGGCGCGTTTTTGCCACCCGCCGGCTGGTGGGCGTGGACGTGGAACGGAATTTTTCCGACGAGGCGCGGGCCGAAAATTGCGTGGCCCGGGGCGACGCACTGAACCTGCCGTTTGCTTCCGGAACGTTTGATTTTGCGGCGGCCTTTCATTCGCTGGAGCACGTTGGCGACGCTCGCACGGCGCTGGATGAAATCTATCGGGTGCTGCGTCCGGGCGGCTGGTTCTATATGGGCGTACCAAACAGCCGCCG
>JBJKQZ010000098.1:0-3225 GCA_046704865.1 Terriglobia bacterium | reverse complement strand
CCACAAAGGACCTCTTTGCGTGCTCGGAATCGGCTCCCTGCATGTTCTTGCTTCGAGTCTGCTGAGCAAGTGAGGCGCCAGTAATCAAAAACAGGGTAGCCGGCAATATTGCAAGTCCGGCAATGAGCCCGACCAAAAGCCTGGAGGTCCGCGATGACTGTGAGGTTGTGCGGGCCTGCCCGGAGGTTCCGGCCCGCGACGCTTTCAGGCAGCCCGTCTGTTGATCATTGCGCATAGGAAAGAGAAACCGCTCCTTTGCTGAAAGCCTTCCGTTGCCTTCGTGTCATCCCTTCAGGCAGTTCTTCCGCTGCCTTTTGAACTACCCGGAATACCGGGCAGTCTACGGCAAGCCGGTCGCCGGTGTCAATTTGCACCGTGCGCAAGCATTCTCGCTCGTCAGACAGCCACCTTGTGTTCTGCGATGTACTGGTCCAGTCTTGATTGCGGAGGCCCGATGTAGTGGAACACTTCCGCCCATTCGAGACCATACTTCCGGCCGACCTCGCGGTCTGACGGAACGCCCCGGCGCGCGAGTGAATCATAGTCCATGACAATATGCTTGAAATACTGGCGATTGGCCGTGTCATCATCATCGCCCAGAATGGGCAGCCGCACGCCCTGCGCCGCCAGTTTCTTGCGCAGCTCCGCCCCGGCGTTGCCGCCCGGTCCCTGGGTCACAATCGCCACGTTTGCCGCGACTTTGCGGTCAACGGTGGCGCTGATGTCCACCACACGGTTCACCAGTTGCGGACCGCGCGCAAAATAATACTTCTCAGTGACTCCGTGCGGAGCAAGGCCCGCCGCCAGGTGTTCGGGATAGTCCTTGTCCATTCCGGCCATCCAGCAGGCCGCTTCCACCATTTTTGCCGTAATGTAGTGGTCAGGGTTTTCTTCGTACAATCCCCACGGGTCATAGCACAGCACAGTGTCGACCTTCAGCATGCGGAATAGAAAAATCAGGCGGCCGCGGAAATCCTGCCAGGGCTCACTATCCAGGCGATGATTCCTGTATTCCAGGCTGAAGGCCTTCTGCAGGCCCAGCGCTTTGGCCACCTTATCATTGTCGACCTCGTTGTGGAGGACGGTCTCGCCGGTGGTACCTGCGCCGGCCATCTCATCGTTGGTGGTGCGGATCAGATAGCCCGTATAGCCTTCATCAATCAGTTTGGCCACGGTGCCGCCGGCAAAGATGGCAATGTCATCCACGTGCGGCTGAATGGCCGCCAGCACCTTGCCGGTGTGGGGTTTTCCAGGCACCGCTCTCTCGATGACAACTTCCTCCTCCTTGCGGATGAATTGTTCCTGCTGAGTGCCCGCTTCCGCGGCCTTTGCACCGCCCGCGAGGGGTAAGCCCATCGCGCTCCCGGCCAGAGCACTGCCGAAAAATTCCCGCCGCTTCATATCCATAGGACCTCCATTTTGTCTATTCGTTGTCTCCAAACTGACCCCTCGCAGAAGGGGAAGCATTTCTCCATGGATGATTGAATTCCGAAGCAACAATACAACTGATTGGGTCAAACTTCGCGTTGAAAATGCGGTGCGCCGCCGGACCAAAGCCATGATATTTACTTGACCCGCCAGCCACGCCCATGTAAGTTAAGCGTAGTCCAGGGGTAGGCAGAGGAAAGATGCTGGATCTCTTCAGGGTAAAGTTCATAACGATCGGTCTCTATCAAGGCAATCCTGTTGCGAAGTTTTCAGGAGCGGGATCGGAAATTTCAATCAGCCAATTCAAGGATTTCTCAGGCACGATGGCAGGGCCGAAGCCGGTCTCAGTGCGGGATAACTCGCTGCACCCGGAATGACACAGTCGTGTACGGTTTTAGCACAGACATTTTCAGCCGTTATTGATTCTTACAATCACGAATGAGAGGCATGTTCATGAAAGATAATTTCCTGTCTCGACGAAAATTTTTCAGCTGGGGAGGCGGCATGCTTGCAGCATCTACGATGCTGCCGCTGGGGGTAGCTGAGATGCAGGCAGTACCGCAGGAGCACCAAATGCCGGAAGGTGAAGATTACTACGCCAAATTGAATATCAGGCCGTTCATCAACGCAGCCGGGACGTATACCATCCTCACGGCCTCCACCATGCCGCCGCAGGTGCGAGCGGCTGTTTACCGGGCGGCGTTGACACCGGTAGGTCTGATTGCCCTGCAAAAAGCGGCCGGAGAATACCTGGCAAAAAGGCTGCAATGTGAAGCGGCGCTGGTAAGCGATGGAGCAGCCTCAGCGGTGACGCTGGCGACTGCAGCCTGCGTAACGCTCGGCAGGGAAAGGGCCATCATGAATGTGCCGAACGACATGGCCGATCTGCCCAGTGAAGTGCTCATCCAGCGCGCGCATCGCTACGAATACGATCATGCCATCCGCTGCTGCGGAGTGAGGATGGTGGAAGTGGAATCTCTGGAAGACTACGACCGCGCATTCACGCCCCGCACCGCCATGGCGCACTTTTTCAATGCCGCGCAGGGCGGACAGATCAGCCGGGAAGACTGGGTTCGCATTGCGCACAAGCACGGCGTGCCGGCTTCAAACGATGCGGCGGCCGATGTGCCTCCTAAATCACGACTGTGGGAATACACGCAGATGGGATTCGACCTGGTGGAGATTTCCGGCGGGAAGGGTTTGCGAGGACCGCAGAACAGCGGGCTCCTGCTGGGAAGGAAAGACCTGATTGAAGCGGCGGCAAAGAACAACAATCCTTTCAGCGATACGGTTGGCCGCGGCATGAAGGTTTCAAAGGAACAGATTGTGGGCCTTGTGGCTGCAGTGGACTGGTTCCTGGACCAGGATGAAGATGCCATGAGAGCGGACTTCCAGAAGAGGGCTGAAACCATCGCCGATGCCGTAAAGAATATTCCGACGGTGAAGACCCAGATCTTTGTGCCGCCAGTGGCCAACAACGTGCCGCATCTTTTGATCACCTATGACATGAACCGGCTGAAGATGACGGCCAGGGAGGTGCAGGCTGAACTGCTGGCGGGAACGCCGAGCATTGCGCTGAATCCTTCCACGGGAAGCGATCGGGACGGATTGATGAAAGGCCTGACCGTTGGCCCGAACGGCATAGTGGTGGGCGTCTGGATGATGGAGCCGGGAGAAGACAAGATTGTGGCCCGGCGGCTGCATGAAGTTCTTTCCAAAGCCAGCGCTGCCTGATAATCACATTGTTGCAGCCAGACAGAAACCGAATTCTATGAAGTACCACTCTCGCCGTGACGT
>JBJKQZ010000097.1:0-3355 GCA_046704865.1 Terriglobia bacterium | reverse complement strand
GATTCCGAGGCCGCGGCAGCAGCCTGCTCCATACGCGTCGCGACTTCAGCTACTTTTGTTTCCTCAATCTCGGCGGCCAGGGCATTCATGCGGCGAATAAAGCCTTGCGCATTCTGGTCCGATTCCTGCTGCAACTTTTCACCCAATGAGGCTGTGGTTTCATCCATCCGAACCTTCATCTGGCCGAATGTATCTTCGATGTGGTCCTGGATCCTGCTCTCAAAATTTTTCGCGGTTTCGTCGGCTGTGGTGTTCAGGCGTTTCGTGGCCATCTTCGTAACTGACTCGGCATTGCGTTCACAGATTTGCTGAGCTGCCTGCTCGAGAGAGTTGACCTGGTCTCCCAGCGAACCGATAGTTCCCTGCAATCGGTCCTGGATGGATTTCTCCTGCTTGTCAAGCAGTTCCTGGATTCGCTGCTCCATGCCCTTTGCAAAACTGGTCGTCGCTTGCTCAACGTAGGGTTCCATCATCAGTTCAATCTGCCGCGGGATGGGCGTCCCGGTCCCCTTACACGTCAGCCAGACCCACCGCGCGAACTCATCGGTCTGGCTTTGAACCAGTTCGGATACGCGGTCGCGGGTCTGTTTCGAAAGGTCAATCTCAAGCTGTTCCGGTTCCATCTCGTCTTTCAATTTTTGCCGGCATTCGCCTGCAAACTCTTCAATCTTGCCGCGCACATCATTCTCAATGGCCGCCAGGGCCGCGCGAGCCTGCAATTCAGCCTGCCTGGACAATTGGGAAACCGTGGATTCGGAAAAGGACTCGAGCTCTTTGCGAATTCGATCTTTCAGTGTTGCGCAGTCATAATGCGAGGGCGTGGTTCCGATGCCGTTGGCTTCGGCGCCATCCTTGGAAAGATCAACGCCGGAAAGGTTGGATATGGCCTGGAGGACTTCGCCGAGCGTGCTCTGGACGCGCTCAAAATCCTCCTGCCACGGGCGACCTGAGTCCGTCTGCCCAGGCGAACGCTTCTGCATGTTCTTGGAATTCACACCACCACGAATAGCTCGAAGCTCATCGGCTAGAGAAAATGGTCCCTTCATTTTCTTGGTTTTTCGCCACAGGCCATGCGCAGAGATTCAGAGAACTTGATGTTGCAGGAATAGGTAAGACGCGCCATGGAGACCGAGCGACTCCTCCTTCTCGGGATATAGGCCTTCGAGAACCAGCCTAATCAGAATGCCAATCCCCCCCTGGCGCGTGGTAGGAAAGGTTCATTCTGCGCCGCTGCCAACAAACAATCCAACACGACTTCTGTTCCAAATGCCCTGCGAATTGAACATGTCAAAACGCCGGGCAAACCCCTTGAAAAATCTTGCAACCGGCAACGCCCGCCTTCTCTATTTTGTGCGGGCAAAAGAACAGAAGCCGGCATCAAAACCAGCAAAGCAAACTAAGTTACGCCTTTATGAGCAATTGCGCAGACTGGGCAGAATTCTAGCCACAGTGTAGAAGTCAGAATCGCCTTCTTTCCCGTTCACGGTCAATAGGGTAAAGACCTGATAATCCACGAGTGTATTAACGCTTCGGTATACATTGTATCCACTCCTTTCATTCTTAGTCAATCTGTTCACAAATAATCGCATTGAAGATAATTTCACTTCCCGAGATGTTCCCAGAGCTCTGCGATGCCGGCTCCGCTGCCGATTCAGGTCCGCGCGGTGGGCGTCTCGCACAACTGTAGCCTCCTTTTTCCCGGGTTCATCGGATGCCGGAAAAAATCAAATTCGCCGGACGGAAATCCGCGGCTGCTGGTGTATGATTGTCGGACGATTGAGCCCAAATTAAAATCAAACGGTTCGTCGAACGACAAGAAGCGCTGAAGAACAGTGCTGAACGGAGGACAGAGTTGAAACGGATCAGGATTATAGTTGTCAGTTTTCTGGTGGTTCTCGGCGTGACAGTGGGAGTGGTTTTATCAAAGCACCTCCTGGCGTCGCCTCGCGAGCAGGCTGTTGACCAGCAGCAGGATGCAGACCTGGCTGCGCTGTCTAAGCTGGAACCGATCGATACTCACGCTCACGTGTTTCAGGACGTGCCTGCCTATTACCGGTTTATGAAGCAGATCAACCTGCATATCGTGGATATCTGCGTCGTCGGCCGAAGGGATGAACCGCCTTATCAGACGCAGGCGGCGCAGTTCAATATGGCAATGACAGTCCACAAACATTCCGATGGGCGCGCCGCTGTCTGCACCACTTTTAATCCTTACACTTTTGAGGACAAGAATTTCGATCAGAACAGCATCAATATCCTGAATCAGAATTTCAGCGAAGGCGCAATCGCGGTAAAGATCTGGAAGAACATCGGAATGGACCTGAGACTCCCTTCCGGCAAATATGTGATGCCGGATAATCCCGTCTTCGAGCCCATTTACAAGGATATTCAGGCGCACGGCAAAACCATGATCGCGCATCTGGCTGAACCGGATAGTTGCTGGGAGTCCTTCGAGGAGATGGGCCCGATGAACCCGGACTACAATTATTACAAGCACAATCCACAATGGCATATGTACGGTAAACCGGTGCCGTCCAAGGCGGAGATTCTGCAAGCGCGAGACCATCTGCTGGAGATGAATCCTCATCTGCGTGTGGTGGGCGCCCATCTGGGCAGCATGGAAACCAATGTGGATGAAATAGCCAGGCGCTTTGACCGCTATCCGAATTTCGCGGTCGATACTGCTGCGCGCATCATCTACCTGATGATGCAGCCGCGCGAAAAAGTGCGGGCCTTTCTGATCAAGTATCAGGACCGCATCTGTTACGGGACAGACGGCGAAATCCGCCACAATGACAATCCTGAGGAGTCCATCAAGAGCTGGAAATACCAGTACGCCATGAGCTGGAAATATTTCGCCACCAATGAGACGTTCGAATACCGGGGACGGAAAGTCCAGGGACTGGACCTGCCGCAGAACGTGGTGAAAAAGATATATCACGACAACGCCGTGCGGTGGTTCCCAGGGCTGATTCAATAGCCCCGCGGAAGAATAGTTGTGTTGCGAGGGAATTGCTGCTCTTGCGGGTTGAACGAGTCCAGCTTTCGTTCAGATCAGGAGAGCAGGCGAAGGAATCTCTTAGAATGCAAAAAGCGCAAGATGCTTCGGAAAGCGGTGGGGATACTCCGCCTTCCGAGGCACCAGGCACTCAAATCTCGACTCCCACACTTTGCCCCTAACGTCAGGTATCGCACAGGCTTTGCGGCAGACCCCAACCAATGCAGGACATCGGAGGTAATAACTCCGTTCCCGTTTGTACTTTGATCTGATCAGCAGGGCCGCAGAATAACTACTGAGAGAGCGCCTTGCGATTCTGCTTTGCCCATGCGCTGTTAGCCGGGACTTCCTTCATCG
>JBJKQZ010000096.1:0-3347 GCA_046704865.1 Terriglobia bacterium | reverse complement strand
GGTTTTTGGACGCATCATGTCAAAGTTGCCGGTGGTGTCTTATTTTCTCTTTCCGTTTGAGCCGATGTGGCTGATTGCGCGCAGAGGTCATCTGAAAGTTGGCGAGTTGGCCCCGGATTTCGCGCTTAAAACAGCGGACAGTTCGCAGGTCGTGCGCCTTTCCTCGTTCCAGGGGAAGGAACCCGTAGTACTGATTTTCGGCAGCCATACTTGACCGCCATTCCGCCGGGAGGTTCCCGAGCTTAACAAGCTGTACGAGGAATACAAGAACCGGGCCGCGTTCTATGTGGTCTACATCGAAGAAGCGCATCCGACCGACGGATGGGAGATGCCGAGCAATCTGAAGGAGGGCATCCTCATCGCAAGCGCCAGGACGTTTCTTCAACGTAATGAGGCTGCGGAAACCTGTGTGGTCAAATTGGGCATTCACATACCGGCGGTGGTAGACGATATGCAGGATACCACCGAACGTGCCTACACCGCCTGGCCGGACCGTCTCTACGTTATTAACCGCGAGGGCCGTCTGGCTTACAAGAGCAAAGCCGGACCGTTCGGTTTTAAGCCCGCGGACATGGCTGTTGTGCTCAAGTCGCTGCTCTCCCCCGACACCCATTGATGGGCCTCGAACTTCTACCGGAATTGAGCACGGAACTCAAGTATCGCTGTGTGCTGGTTTTTCGTCAGGTTTGGGTAACGATTCCGCACAACAAAATCTGAAAGGTTAAAGATCGATGAGAGATTTGTTTTTAAATCGGACGTCAGTTTGCTTCCTTCTCTTAGTCCTGGCAGCGGCGTGCAGCCCTCTTGCCGCACAGGATACCACCGCGAGCATACGAGGGGTCGTGCTTGACCCGAGCGGGGCCGGTGTTCCCCAGGCGCAAGTTACGGCCATTCAGGTTGAGACCGGCCTCGAGCGCACGGTTGTTGCTGACCGCGGCGGCGCATATGTTCTGGTTCTTTTGCCCGTGGGCCATTATCGCCTTGAAGCAACTGCAAAAGGCTTTCGCAAGTTTGAGCAGGAAGGCATTACGCTCAGCGTGAATGAGGCTGCCAACGTGCCGATTCACCTGGTTATTGGTTCTTCGACTCAAGTCGTCCAGGTGCGGTCGAATGCGCCGCTGATCGAGACGTCGAGCACAACGCTTGGAAAGACAGTGAATGAGCGCGAAATTCTGGACCTGCCTCTGAATGGCCGTAACTTCTCTCAGCTTGGGTTGCTGCAGCCTGGAGTTGTGCCTATCACCCCCGGCCTTGCCCAGGCTGGTGGATCGCTACGGGACGGGCAGGCTTATTCTGTAAACGGGCAGCGCCCGGAGTCCAATAACTTTCTGATTGACGGTGCAACCAACTTCAATTCAGTGGATGGAGGCTTTGTCCTGAAGCCGCCCATCGACGCGATTTCGCAATTTAAGATTCTGACCAGCACTTCCAACGCCGAGTTCGGCGGCGCCGCAGGTTCCACCACGAACATCATTACCCGTTCCGGGTCAAACGCCTATCACGGTGCCGCGTGGGAATTTCTTCGCAATGACAAGCTGGACGCCGCCAACTTTTTTGAGAATGCAGCCGGCTTGAGGAAATCTGAATACCGCCAGAACCAGTTTGGCGGCACACTGGGCGGCCCGATCCGCAAGGACAGGACATTCTTTTTTGGCTACTACGAAGGCTTTCGGAACAGACAGGGGGAAACGCTCCACAATGTGCGGGTTCCCTCCGCGCTTGAAAGGCAGGGTGATTTCTCAGAAACCGGTCCGCTCCTCAATTTCTTTGCACCGGGAGGTCCCACGCCACTTCCTGGCAACCAGGTCCCTTTCATTGACCCCACAGCCCAGAACATGATGAATCTGTACCCGCTTCCTAATGCCACGGATTCGAACGGCGTTCTGGACCTTTACAACGGTTCCGAGATTCTGCGCGAGAACGAGGACCAGTTCGGAGTTCGCATTGACCAGAACCTATCCTCCAGTGATCGCCTGAACTTTCGTTATATGTTCCTGAACGGCAATCGCTTTGACCCATTGTCGACATCCGGCGCCGGCGTGCCGGGTTTTCCTGTGGGTGAGGACCGTCGCGCGCAGAATTTTGTCGCTCAATGGACTCATACCTTTTCCCCTTCGCTCCTGAGCATCACGCGCGCAACTTTCCTCCGGAACAAGTTTCTTTATGACGAGCACTTGAACCACACCTCGCCAGCCTCGCTGGGTTTTGCGTATCAGCCCACCCTGGGCATTGCGGAAGGGCCGCCGTTCATCCAGTTCGGCGGCGGAGGCTATGCCAGCATTGGCGACCCGATCACCGGCCCGAGGAACAGCTATGAAAACGATTATGGGGTGTCAGAATCGCTGACCTGGATTCATGGGCGGCACGAGATGAAGTTCGGCGCCTATTACCGCCGTGACCAGATCAATGTCGTCAACGGAATTGCCTCAAACGGATTTTTTGTATTCGTTCCGGCTCCGCTCAGCAATCCCTTTGCGAATTTCCTGATCGGCCAGCCGCTACTCTTCCTGCAAGCGGGCGGCAACCAACCGGATGCAACCGGCGATCTGTCCCGCGGGCTGCGAGGCAATGACTTCAACTTCTTTGCGCAGGACACGTATAAGGCCAGCCGCCGATTAACCTTCAACTTTGGTCTCCGCTACGATCTGCCATTTCCATACACCGAGATTCGTAACCGCCAGAACCTGTGGGAGCCCGGCAGGCAATCCAATGTGATTTCAAGCGCGCCGGCAGGATTACTCTATCCGGGAGATCCGGGTGTGCCTTCCGGCCTGATTCCTGCGCAAAAGACGGCCTTCGCCCCGCGTGTGGGCGTGGCCTGGGACCCAACGGGAAGCGGGCGGTGGCTGGTGAGTGGCGCCTACGGCATCTTTTATGACCCCTACTACAACGGCCAGGGCGGCCCTTTGCAGACGCCCATCAGCGCGCCACCCTATCTTCGAACAGCACAACTGATGTTTCCCGGAAGCCTTTCAAATCCGTTCGTCAACGGCAACCCATTCGCTTCGCAATTCGCCGAGCCGATGACGCTTCTTACCCTTTCTCCAAGCCTGCGCCTGCCTTACACGCAGGATTGGAACCTGAACGTCGAAAGGTCGTTTGGAGAGAACTGGCTGTTGGAAGTCGGCTACGTGGGGACCAAAGGCACCCGGCTTCCCCGATTGATTGAGAGCAATCCGTCCGTTCCACTTGCGGGTCAAACGTGGGCCGATCAGCTGAACAACATTGATCAGCAGCGTCTTTATTGCCAGCCCAATACGCAAGGAAATTGCACCTACAGTTCGGTTGGAATGATTGCCGGCAACTCCAATTCTATTTACAATGCCCTCGAGACAAGCCTGCAAAAG
>JBJKQZ010000095.1:0-2622 GCA_046704865.1 Terriglobia bacterium | reverse complement strand
GCGCAATGGCCATCGCGCCGACAACCCATCCCTGCACAAAATAAGCCTGGTTTGACGACATCTTGCCTGTCAGCGCTTTGTCCAGCGCTGCGGTTTTTTCAAGCTGCAACACGCACTTGGCGGCCTGGCGGCTGCCTGTGCTTTGATATGCATCGGCCGCCTCAACCGCGATGTTTCCCAGATGCTTCACCGGCCCGGAACTCTTCTGATAGGCCGCCCATTTCGCAGGATCGATGATGCTCGCATGCGCGTCCGAGTAAAAGCCCGAAGTAGTGAGATTTGGCGAAAGATGAATCGGCGCCGGGCAGGTGTAAGGTGTCCCTGTCAATTTCACCGGCGAAGCGTCCCACGGCGAGCGCAATGGAGCCTGAGCCGTGCATAACTGGGTGAGCGCAAAAATGGCCGCAAGAGCAACAAAAATGGCATCTGTTCGTTTCAATTCAGAATCTCTCCCCCGTAAAGTATACGTGTGCATTTTACTCGCCCCAGGCCCGCCCGAGATGCCTGTCGCCCGCGCTACGCCGCTTCCAATAACGCCACAGCCATCCGGTTCAACGGAGTTGGAATTCCGTATTTCTCGCCTTTACGCACGATCACGCCGTTGCGCGCGTCAATTTCCAGTCGGCGTCCTGCAAGCCGGTCAGCCAGCAGAGAGTTGACGGAATCGGCGGGCAGCCGCCGATAGTGATCGAGTACTTCCTGGCCCATCGTGGCGCTAAGGTTTGCGCCCTCGGCGCGCCCCACCGCTATACATTCTTCCACGATGCCCCGCGCAACGCGGCTCACTGCTTCGCCCCACAGAACTTCCGTCGGCTTCTGCGCCAGCGCGCACAGCACACCGGCAGCATTGATGCATAACTTCGACCACGCTGCGGTGGTGAAGTCAGAGACGAGCTCAACTGCGGCCTCGGAGCCGGCAAAGAGTCCAGCGAAACCACGCCCGAGTAGACTGTCTTCCACTTTCATGGTTGCTGCGCCGCGAACCCGCACCTCACCGTCACGTGGACGTTCCACCGGGCAATTGATGACAACCGGCAGTAGCTGTTCAGCCGCGACGTAAGGTAAGAAGCGCTCGCGATGCTCCACGCCATTTTGCACCACTGCAACTGGCGCACCCTCGGCACACAGGGCAGGGAACCAGCTCGCCGCACCTTCCGCGTCATAGGTTTTGGTTGCCACAATCACCCAGTCGACCGCTCCCGCCTGTTCTGAAGCGGTCACGGCATGAGCCCTTACGCGCATTTCGCCTTCCGGCCAGATCACGGCCAAGTGCGGTATGGGCCGGCGTGTGCACAACGTCAGTTCGTGGCTTCCCATTCGGTCCAGAAATCCCGCCAACGCTCCTCCGATTGCCCCCACTCCCACTATCGCAACCCGCATTCCCATTCCTCCCGGCACATCTCTATCTAAAGTACAGGTTTGACCGGTCAAATTGGGTTGCTTCGCAAGGCTCCCACATGACGGAATCGTAAGGCAATCCGTTGATGACTTTGAAGAAGCGCGGGCGTCAATTGATAGCAAGGCCAAGGGGCGAAAGAGCTGGCGCTATCGTGCGAATCGGCGCATGTTTCCCCAATCACCCCGTACGGCAATTTTCCTGCTGCGGGCATCTCAGGAGATGGCATGTCTTTTCGCATTTCTGCCGTGGAAATCCCATGGCGGGGTTCTGGCGCAGGCAAAATCACTTTGCAGCAAGACGTGGAATCAGAGTCTGCGACTCAACGGGCTGGGTTGACTCGGCATAGGGCTCTCATGGTCTTTAGTTTGTTGCTGGCGGCCTGCGGATTCGTTTCGCATGCAACTGCTCTGCAATTGGAAGCGGGTGTCTCAAATAGCGCATTGGTGCCCGCGGCGCCTGCGACCGCACCCGCATCAGCGGCACAACCGCCCGTCGACCCTAAACCGAATGGCGCTCTTTATGGCACCGTGGTCGACACCAGCGGCGCATTGATGTCTGGCGCCAGGGTCAGTTTATCGGGGCCCGTTTCACGCACCGTGACATCGGGCAGCAGCGGAGACTTTTCCTTCACCGGCTTGCCGGCCGGAACATTCAGCATCAAGGTATCCGGATCAGGCATGAACCCGGCAAACGTGCCCGATATAGTTCAGCGTCCGGGCGGTATTCGCTTCTTGCCACCCGTGACCCTGCAAGTTGCTGCTGCTAACACCAGCGTGCAGGTGTTTGCTAACCCTGAAGAGCTTGCCGAACAGCAGATTCAGTTGCAGATGCACCAGAAGGTGCTCGGATTTTTGCCCAACTACTACAGCAGCTACGACTGGAACGCAGTACACATGTGGCCGAAGCAGAAATTCGAGTTGGGCTATCGGTCCGAGATCGACCCGATTACGGTCGCGATCATTGCAGGCGAAGCGGGGCTCGATCAGATCTCCAACCGCTACGCCGGATACGGAGGAGGTGTTCAGGGTTACGCGAAGCGATATGGCGCCGATTATTCAACAGATTTTATCGGGACCATGATAGGCGACGTGGCGCTCCCGACGCTATTTCATCAGGATCCGCGCTATTTCTACAAAGGCACGGGCAGCTTTGGCTCGCGGGCGCTTTACGCAATCAGCCGGACATTTGTCTGCCGAGGGGACAATGGCAAGCCGCAATTCAAC
>JBJKQZ010000094.1:0-4631 GCA_046704865.1 Terriglobia bacterium | reverse complement strand
AATCCACACCGCCTGAGAGCGCGCACATTGCGCGTTCATTCCCTACCTGCGCCAGCACGCGGCTCAGGGTTTCCTCGATCAGCGATTCCGGATAGATGTTGTCCGTTGCGCCGCAAACATCCTCCACAAAGCGCCGCAGGATCTCAGTTCCTGACGCCGTATGCCGCACCTCGGGGTGGAATTCCACGGCGTACATTCTTGCCTTCACGTTCTCAATGGCTGAAATCGCGTTTTCCGTCCGGCCCACCACTCGAAAGTCCGGAGGTACTTCCACAACGTGGTCACCATGGCTGTTCCATACCCGCAGCGGCGACTCAAACCCGGCAAACAATTCGCTGGGCGGGGTGATCTCAAGCCGGGCAAATCCATACTCGCGCCGAGCGGCTGGTTCCACCTTGCCCCCCAGCTTGTGCGACATCAGTTGAAGCCCATAGCAGATGCCCAGCATGGGAACGCCAAGCTGGAAAACACGGTCGTCACAGGTGGGCGAAGCCGGATCGTAAACCGACGACGGCCCGCCTGAAAGGATTACGGCCTGGGGCTTCATTTTGACAAGATCATCAAAGGGCAAATGGCACGGAACAATCACCGAGTACACATGCATCTCGCGAATGCGCCGGGCAATCAGTTGCGTATACTGCGATCCAAAATCAAGTACAACAATGGGACGAGGGTTTTGCATTTCCTGAATTTTCCATTGAGTGGATTTCTCATCAGCCCATCGTCACAACAAAACAAGGGTTGAATGAGTCAGTTATTGTACACCGTGTGGGAGGTTTACCGGATGTGAGAGATTGCGAGTCTGAACGATGCAGTGAGAAGACACAAAATTAATGCGCAAACACCGCACCTACTTCACGACGATATTCACCAGCTTCTTTGGCACGATAATGATCTTTACGATCTGGCCGCCGGCAATGTACTGGACGACCTTTTCATCGGCCAGGGCAAGGCGGCGGATTTCGTCTTCACTGGCATCGGCGGCCACGCGGAGCCGCGTGCGAAGTTTGCCGTTCACCTGGACCGGAAGTTCAAGTTCTTCTTCAAGGGCGAGGGTCGCGTCAAAAGCCGGCCACGGCACGCGAAGGGTGGCTCCGGAATGGCCAAGCCCCTCCCACAATTCGTCAGCGATGTGCGGCGCAAAGAGCGCCAGGACCAGGACCAATACTTCAAGTGTTTCTTTAAGTGCTGCAGGACGAATTTTCCCCTCTGAAATCAGCGATTCCATCTCGGAAAGCTCGTTCACCAGCTCCATGGTCAGGGCGATGTCCGTATTAAAGTGCCAGCGCTCTTCCATGTCTTCAGTAACGTGCTGGAGCACCTGGTGGGCCTTGCGCAGCAGTTTCCGTTCGTCCGGATTGTAGTCGGGAGAAGCGGCGGGACGGCCAGCTTTTCCCAGCAGGGACTCAACACCATCGAGATCCCCTGCATATCTTGCAACCACCCGGTACACACGATTCAGGAAGCGCGAGGAGCCCTCGATGCCGGTGTCGCTCCAATCGAGGTCTTTTTCCGGCGGAGCGGCGAAAAGCATGTAGAGGCGCACGGTATCGGCTCCGTACTTCTCAAACATTGCCGTAGGATCCACCACGTTCCCTTTTGACTTTGACATTTTGGAGCCGTCTTTGATCACCATTCCCTGCGTAAACAGGCGGGCCACCGGCTCTGCGAACTTCACCAGCCCGATGTCCTGCATCACCTTGGTGAAGAAGCGCATGTAGATCAGGTGCAGGATGGCATGCTCGATGCCGCCAATGTACTGGTCCACCGGGAACCAGTAATCCACGGCCTCGCCGCTGATGGGAGCCGTATCAATCTTGGGATCGGTATAGCGGTAGAAATACCACGATGAATCAACAAAAGTATCCATCGTGTCCGTCTCGCGCCGCCCCTCGCCGCCGCATTTGGGACAGGTCGTTTTAACAAAATCCGAAGCGTTCGCCAGCGGCGACTGCCCTGTTCCAGTCAGCTTGATTTCCGCGGGCAAGAGCACCGGCAATTCAGTTTCCGGCACCGGGACCACACCGCAGCCGTCGCAATAAATCATGGGAATCGGTGTGCCCCAGTAGCGCTGCCGTGAGATGCCCCAGTCCTTGATGCGGTATTGAACAGTTCCCTTCCCAAAGCCATCGGCTTCCGCATCCTTGGTCATGCGCTCAATGGCTCGCTCGGAAGTGAGGCCCGAGTAAGGGCCGGAATTGGTCAGCTTTCCGTACTCGGTGAAAGCAGCTTCAAGTTTTACTTGAGGTTCTCCCTCTTTGGGTACGATAACAGTGCGAATTGGAAGATTGAACGTCGTGCAGAATTCGAAGTCGCGCTGGTCGTGTGCCGGCACGGCCATTACGGCCCCGGTACCATATTCGGTCAAAACAAAGTTAGCAATCCAGACGGGAACAAGTTCCCCGTTATAGGGATTGCGGGCCGTAAATCCAGTAGGCGCGCCATCCTTTTCAAGGTTTACTTCAACCTTGGCGCGCAGCGCTGAGGCCTTGATCCGCTCAACCTCGCCCCGCAATTTTTCAGGATTCTTCGAAGCTGCAATCAATTTCTGAATCAACGGGTGTTCTGCCGCCAGGAAAACAACGGTGCATCCAAAGATGGTGTCAACGCGCGTAGTAAAAACCCGCAGGGGAAGTCCGAGTTCCTCGATCTTGAAGTCAACCTCGGCTCCTTTCGACTTCCCGATCCAGTTCTGCTGCATGGTCAGGACGCGTTCCGGCCAGCGGACCAGCTCCTTCATGTCGTCAAGCAGGCGCTCGGCGTAGTCGGTGATTCTCAGGAACCACTGCTCGAGTTCCTTTTCCACCACGGGCGTGTCTTCATGCCGCCAGCAGCAGCCTTCAACCACCTGCTCATTGGCAAGAACGGTTTGGCATTCCGGGCACCAGTTCACGCGGCTCTTCTTGCGATAGGCCAGGCCGCGTTTATACATCTTGAGGAAGAACCACTGGTTCCAGCGGTAGTATTCTGGAACGCAGGTCGTTACTTCGCGGCGCCAGTCGTAGCTCACGCCCAGGCGTTTTAGCTGCCGGCGCATCCGGTCGATATAGGCAAACGTAAATTCCGCGGGCGGGCGCTGATGCTTGATCGCCGCGTTTTCCGCGGGCAATCCGAAGGTGTCCCATCCGATGGGATGAAGAACGTTATAGCCCTTCATCGACATGTAGCGAGCCAGCGCGTCGCCAATCGAATAGTTGCGGACGTGCCCCATGTGAATGTCACCCGATGGATAAGGCAGCATTTCGAGCACATAATACTTTTTGCGACCGGCGGCAATGTCGGCGTCAAAAAGCTTCTGCTCATCCCAGCGCTTCTGCCACTTCGCTTCAATCTTCTGCGGTTCGTAGTTGGTGTCCATCCGTCAATCCATCAGGAAATTTCGGGAGCCTGTTTGTGAAGCCGGTTCACAGCGCGCATCCCCTTGTCTGTAATGTAGAACCATAACACGCCGGCCAGGTCGGCGCGGAAACTCACTGCCTGGTAGTGCTTTGTCTCAACATCGTAGGAGTACGTTTGAGCAAAGCCTTCTTCGGTCAGAACTCGCAAGGCACTCATAACCTCCCGGCGGGAAACGGGCACAGCCTCCAAAGCCTTCCACCCTTCAAGCGCGGGCTCATCCCGATAACATTGATTGATCGTCCTGAGAATGATTTCAGGATTCTCATAATCTTCGGAGATTGCTTCGAGCACAAGCTCCAGGATCGCCGCCGACCGGTCTCGAGTGAGGGCATCCCACCAAAAGTCGGTTCCTGCCACCGGATTTAACTCCTGCCAGATTGCGCATCATCTCAAGATTCCGCTTGTCATCATCGGGTTCGTCCACGGGAGTTTCGCAAATGAAAGGAATGCTGCGAAGCTTTGGGTGGCGAACAATCCTGGCGAACGCCTCCGCGCCAATCTGTCCCTTTCCGATGTGTTCATGCCGGTCAACGTGCGAATCAAAAGCCACCTTCGAATCGTTGGCATGGATCACGCGAACATACTTCAAGCCCACGGTCCGGTCGAGTTCCTTGATCGCCTCAGCAAGACCTTTTTGAGTGTGGATCGGATATCCTGCTGCGAAGCAATGCGCCGTGTCAATACAGGCACCGACTGGCAATTCCTTTCCGGCGCCCGCGACCATTTCTGCAACTTCTTCAAAGCTTCTGCCGATCACAGATCCCTGTCCGGCCGTGTTTTCAACCAGGACCGTCAGTCCGTCGAGCGAAAGTCCAGAGGCAGCTTCCTTCAGGGATTCAACACAGTTCTGAATAGCTGCTGAGACGATTGAGTCTTTCGCGCTGCCCGGATGCGCCACAAGATATTCGGCGCCAAGGGCCAGCGACCTTTGCAGTTCCCGCCTGAGGGCCGCAACTGATTTCCTGCGAATTTCCGGATCGGCCGAAGCCGGATTAATCAGGTAATTATCGTGGATCACCAGCGGTGAAAGCTTGAGAGCTTCCCGCTCCGCCCGGAACCGTTCGCACTCCTGGGGCGTGGGATCGTGCGTCCTCCAGCCCCGCGGGTTGGCAGAAAACATCTGGAAAGTATCGCAGCCGATCTCGCCCGCACGGGGGGCAGCATTTTCAAGCGGCCCGGAAATGGAGGTGAGCGCGCCCACGCTGTATCGCTTGTTGTGGCTTTTCTGCTTG
>JBJKQZ010000093.1:0-3754 GCA_046704865.1 Terriglobia bacterium | reverse complement strand
CTTCTATGCGCTGGTTGGTGGGGTGGAGGCAGTTATCTGGACAGATGTTGTCCAAGGCTTTGTTCTGTGGCTGGGTATTTTTATCACCTTGGCCTATCTCATGTTTCTGCCGCCTGGTGGGCCCTCGGCCGTTTTTTCACTTGCCTGGCGCCATGGGAAGTTTGGGCTGGGGAGTACTAGCATCAATTTCAGCCAGCCGACAATCGTTGTATTGCTGCTCTATGGTTTTTTCTGGTATCTGCAAAAGTACACAGGGGACCAGACGGTGGTGCAGAGGTACCTGGTGGCCAGATCAGACCGAGAGGCCTTGAAAGGCGTAGGGATGGGTGCCATTTTATCAATACCCGTCTGGACGCTTTTCATGCTGATCGGAACCTCCACTTGGGCTTTCTATCGTCTCACACAAGCCAAACTGCCGGGTTACATCACTAAGGCGGACCAGGTATTCCCGTATTTCCTGACTTCCCGCATTCCTGGACCACTGTCAGGCCTGGTACTGGCAGCCCTTCTTGCGGCTGCGATGTCCACACTCTCTTCTGACTTGAATTGCCTGGCGGTAGTTGGCGTTGAAGATTTCTACCGGACTTTAAGGCGCAAGACTTCGGACCGGGAACAGTTGACAGTGGGCAAAGTGATTGTCGGTATTTGCGGTGCCCTCTGTATCGTGATGTCGATGGTCCTCGCTCACAGTCATGGGACAGCTCTTTCGTTGTGGTACACGGCGTCTGCTATTGTGGCTGGAGGTTTGGCGGGACTCTTCTTCCTCGCTTTTCTCAGTATCCGGGCCAACAAACAGGGTGCGTACATCGGCATTGCCGCCTGCGTGGTTTTTACCGCCTGGGCCACTCTCACCCTTCATGGAAAACAGACTTTAGATCTCGGCGGTTACAACTTTCCGTGGCACAGTTACATGATCGGGGTAATTGGCAACATCGTTCTTTTGGGAATGGGTTACACTGCAAGTTTCTTTTTTCGAAAGAGTGAAACCTCACCCAGGCACATGACTCTTTGGGGTTGGCTTGAGCGGGAAAGAACTGGAACCCCCAGAAGTCCAATGCCGCAGCGCAATCGTGACTATCTGCGGAACAAACCAGCACCTGATGATGAATGATGCTTGGGCCATCGTTGGTTCAAAAGATGTGTGCCTGTCAGCAGCGTGTTATGAAGGTCCTTTAGACTTTAACGCCAGACGCCTTCCATCCATCGAGTCCGTCAAGGTACTCGATGAGCTCCTTGGCAAATCGTTCATGGGTTGAATCGTAGAGAATTCGGGGTGAGCGGACTTTGGTCGTCGAAAAAATTCCATGATGGCAGAAGAAGCGCTTGTAAAACTGAATGGAGATGTCGAGGTGCTGTTGCGTAAAGGCAAGCACAGGAAGCATCTTGTGGTACAAACTTATGGCTTGGTCTCGTTCTCCATGCCCATAGGCGTCAAAGACTCGTCGAAACAAGCCAGTCATGCCTGTAGGCATGATCACATCAATGCCTCGGTCAAGCGCCTCGAGCAGTTGAAGTGAAGCCCAACCTCCCGAAACATGTAATTGCCGGTCCGTCGCTTCAAGAACCGCAGTGTATTTTGGGCAAGCGGGAACAGTTTCTACCTTTAGGCACCTGAAAGATTCGATTTCTTCAAATAATTGTGAGATTAATGAAACTGGCATGCCGGTTCCATGCCAGGACAAATCTTGAATCATCAAAGTCTTCATCCCGACTTTCGCAAATTCTTTAAAAAAACCAAGGATCTTCGCGCCATTGTCCTTGTGTTCCTCGGGCACTTCAACTAAAACACCGTCACAACCCATCTGCGTTGCTTCCTCAGCGACGATAATGCGTTCTCGATTCTCTCGCGAGGTTGCGCTTGCAAACAGTTGAGCTCTTTCGCGCGTTGCTGTCCGAACACACCGAAGGATTTCCAGTCGTTCGGATGTCGTGAGTGTGTAGACCTCGCTTGCCTGTGCTCCCGCAATAAACCCCGCGGCACCTTCCCGAAGGTGGAAATCCACACACCGCTCGATCGAAGGAATATCAACCTGACCATGTTGGTCGAAAGGTGTGTTGAGGCTGACAACTACACCACGCAATGGGTATTTTCTCTTTCTCGTCATTGCATTAGCCGCTGCCCGGGAATCAAGGTGGTCTAGCTACCCGCCATCGTGTTTAACTTGGGAATTGTCCGATGAACACGTCTCGATGCAAGCTGGAAGCCATGCGCCAAACCACTCCCGAAAAGCGTTGATGCGAGATTCTATCTCTTTGCCTCCCGCCCAGCTTAGTGGCCCCATCTGAAATCCCCGCACCTCCATTGCTATTTTGACTCCCCACGGAACCGGAAGCGTGCCAATTTGGTCAATGAATTCCTCAATGAGTTTTTGAATACTATCAGGATAGCTTCCTGTCCTGCTTCGCCGAATCTTCTCAATCGCCACCAGCAATTCAGGGCAGGCACTTGCGATCCCGGAGATCGCCCCACCGGCCCCATGCCGATATGCATTGACTAGTTGCGAATCGTCGCCGCTGAAGTAAATGATAGCCATTTTTGCCTTTGCTTCAGCAATCAGGCGGACGTTTTCGCGCAATCCTGAACTGTCCTTGATCCCAACAATGTTCGGAACGGTCTCAATCAGTCGAAGTGCATCGCCCATGTTAAAGGGATTCGTAAATTGGGGAATATAGTAAATCAATACTGGCAAGGGAAGGCTGCGGCCAAGATTGCTGATAAATTCGGATACCTCTCCGGCGTTGTAACGGAAATAGAATGGTGGCGGAAGTAGAAGCGCGCTCGCTCCACATTCCAAACCAACTTTTGCCAGATAGGACGCCTGATCTGCATTACCGGCCCCAACCCCGAAGATCAGTGGGACACGTCCTTTCGAACGTGCCGCAACACGCTGCAAAATGAGTTCGCGTTCTCTAATGTTGCACGCAGGGTATTCTCCTGTTGCTCCACCGACACATAGGCCATCAATGCCGGCGCCGATCAGGAAGTCAACCACAGGATCGAGACCCAGTATATCTGGCTGCCCGTTGTTTCCGAAAGGTGTCGGTATTGCTGCGTATACGCCGTGTAATGGTTCTGCTTTCTTGCCCGGCGATTCCATGATTTCACTCTTTCTGCTTTGAGGCCTGAATATGTTTGACTTATACGACTGACGGAATCCTGTTTTGTTGGATATTATTTGACCTTGGGCGACTCTAACTCCGACAGCGGGATTCGGGATATAGCGACGTCTTCCTTATTGATGGAATAAATTACCCACA
Source organism: Terriglobia bacterium (assembly GCA_046704865.1). Classification (GTDB taxonomy): domain Bacteria; phylum Acidobacteriota; class Terriglobia; order UBA7540; family UBA7540; genus SCRD01. The sequence goes on along the minus strand of JBJKQZ010000093.1, from coordinate 496 downwards.
ACGCATTCCCCTCAACCATCGCAGAAGGATACTGAAAGCCATGGTTTTTCGCATGCCCCGGATACCTGAGGGGTGGGGTTCCATGTCGAATCGCGGCTGCCCAATCAAAGGTCTTACCAGCAGGTGACAGGCTGATCACCAACGGGTCACGAAAATTGTTATGAGTCTTTCCCGGTATTTGGTTTCCAATCAGGTAGATTTTCCCGTCCGGTAATGTTCCCATCACGGCCTTGGAAGGGCTGTCAGGAATATTGGTCCTCACAGGTGTTGTCCACGTTTTCCCTTCGTTACTGCTGAGCGAGGCATAAATCCGGTGAGATTGGTGCGGGCCACAATCTCTACTCAGCGTTACCAGAACGCCGTCCGGCCTGCGGTAGGCGGTGGGTTCGCACATTTCGTGATTGTCCACTGCACGTGGCCGGTCCGTATGGTTCAGGAAGTCCCAAGCAGGCATGTGCAGCGGATTTGCCAGATACTGGTTGAGTTGGCTGGCAAC
>JBJKQZ010000092.1:0-2538 GCA_046704865.1 Terriglobia bacterium | reverse complement strand
ACCATCATTTCTCTGAAGTCTTCGAACGTCAAACTCACCGTTGCAGCCTATCGACTCCTCGCCAAACGCTGTGACTACCCGTTCCATCTGGGTGTTACTGAGGCCGGGACCCAGTTTTCCGGCACGGTCAAATCATGCGTTGGAATGGGGATGCTGCTGGCGGAAGGCATTGGCGACACCATTCGCGTTTCATTGGCCACGGACCCGACAGAAGAAGTTCGAGTAGCTTACGAGTTGTTGAAATCGCTTGAACTTCGCAGCCGCGGACCGGTGGTCATTGCATGCCCCACCTGCGGGCGTCTTGAGGTTGATCTGTTCAGGATAGCGGGCGAAATTGAACAGGCCACTTCTCACATCAAAATGCCGCTCTCACTGGCGGTGATGGGCTGCGCCGTGAACGGTCCGGGTGAAGCGCGCGAGGCCGATCTGGGAGTTGCTGCCGGGCGCGGCAACGGCATGATCTATCGCCAGGGGAAGGCCATTCGCCGCGTAAGTGAAGAGGAAATTGTTCCGGCGCTGCTCGAGGAAATTGATCGCTTTGTGGCTGACAAGGCCGCAGGCCGATTGACGGATTCCGGCGAGGATGAGGCGGAAACTTCTACCCCCTCAAGCCCGCTGGTCACTCTTCAGTAGATTTTTCGCCTTCAGTCCGCCGATGTGGAGTCGAACGGCGCAACGGATTTTGGCGCTTTTCCTCGCAGCGGTCCGATTTGCTTCCCGTCGTTCGCCTTTTTCCACTCATGGCACGTCTTGAAGACCTACAGCTTACCCATCGCCTCTTTGTTGAGGCCTATCCGTACCGCACCGTTGACTGGAAGCCGGGCGCACGCCTCGCGAAACCGCTGAGCCAGGCAAAGTTCGCTCTGATTTCTTCTGCCGGGGTCCATCTTCCGGGACAGCCTCCTTTTGATCTGGCTTTTCGCGGAGGTGATTTTTCCTATCGTGAATTGCCAGCCACTCTTGATGTCCGCACGCTGAAGGTTTCACAGCGGAGTTCTGACTTTGATCAGACCGGAGCCAGGCAAGATAGAAACCTGGTGTTTCCGCTCGACCGCTTCAGGGAGCTTGTTGACCAGGGAGAAATTGAAGGGTTGAACCACCGGCACTTCAGCTTTATGGGTTCAATTTCCGCTCCCGGAAGGTTGATTGCAGAGTCCGCCCCGATCGTTGCAGGAATGCTTCGCGATGATGGCGTCGACGCCGTTTTCCTGGTTCCCGCTTGACCGATGTGTAATCAGTCCGTCGGACTGATCGCTAGCGTGATTGAAAAGGCTGGAATTCCAACGGTGGGACTGTCCCTGCTGCCAATGGTCACGCGGAAAGTGCGGCCGCCTCGAAGCCTGCATGTCCCTTACCCTTTTGGCTATCCCCTGGGCAAGCCCAATGACGCAAAGCTCCAGCACCAGATTATTGGTGCCGCTTTGAGCTTGCTGGAAAGTCCTGAGGAACTGCCCATCCTGAAGAATTTTGTGCCGGAGTGAGCCTTCGCCCAATTTCTTCAGACGGATTGGACGGGCCAAAGCGCAACCCGATTGTGGCATTCATGAAACAAATTTGAAATACTGCTGCCTGAGTCGAGGGGAGAATCGATGGCAAGATTTGAGGAATTCAATTTTATGGACGCGACCCGGCAGGCGGATCTGGTGCGCCGGGGCGAGGTCAAGGCCATTGAACTGGTTGATGCCGCAATCGCGCAGATCGAGCGGTTGAACCCTGCGCTGAATGCCGTGGTCACTCCCATGTACGAACATGCCCGGGATGCCGCGCAGGGAGTTTTGCCGGAAGGCCCGTTCCGCGGGGTTCCATTTCTGCTGAAGGATTTGCGCGCGTCGTATACCGGGGTTCGCCTCACCTGGGGAAGCGCATTCCTTCGCAATTTTGTTCCGGACCATGACTGCGAACTGGTGGCCAGACTGAAACGGGCAGGCTTTGTTATCGTCGGCAAAACGAACACGCCGGAATTCGGAATCGTTCCCACAACGGAACCAGAACTGTTCGGCGCTACGCGGAATCCGTGGGACCTTGAGCGATCACCGGGCGGATCAAGCGGTGGTTCGGCCGCTGCGGTCGCCGCCGGCATGGTTCCCATGGCACATGCGAATGACGCCGGAGGTTCCATCCGGATTCCTGCATCCTGCTGTGGCGTATTCGGGCTGAAGCCCACGCGGGCGCGCAATCCTCTTGGGCCGGACGTGGGCGACGCACTTGGAGGGCTGGTTGTTGAACATGCCGTAACACGTTCGGTGCGGGACAGCGCAGCCCTGCTGGACGCGACCGCCGGGCCGGACATTGGCGATCCCTACTGGGCTCCGCCCGCTGTTCGCCCGTACGCGCAGGAAGTGGGAGCTGCTCCTGGACAATTGCGGATAGCTTTTTCAACCAGGGCGCCGGCCGGGCAGAGAATTCATCCCGATTGCGTCGAGGCTGTTCAGGATGCTGCCAGACTGTGCTCCGGGCTTGGCCACGAAGTGTGTGAGGCGGCACCGGAGATCAGCGGGCAGTTGCTGATTCAGTCTATGACAACCGTCTGGGCATCAG
>JBJKQZ010000091.1:0-6851 GCA_046704865.1 Terriglobia bacterium | reverse complement strand
TTCAGTGACTTCCTGGGGCTCTGTCAGTTACGAAAGGGAAGTTATGCGCGCGGCCCAGGCAGTGACTGATGTGAACCTGGCAATCTATCCGGTGGACGCCGGCGGATTGATGACAGACCCGAATTTTGCTGTTTCGGGGCGACCCGTCAGCAGGGGACGGTTCAGGCAGATGCAGCGCCCGAAAATGTGGACCCATCCCAACGACAACTTTGCCACCATGGACGAGTTTGCCCACCGTACGGGCGGCCACGCGTTCTACAATACCAATGACATTGAGGGTTCTATCCGCCAGGTGATTGACGTTTCGCGGCTGAGCTACCTGCTGTCCTTTTATCCGAGCGAGACCGAATGGGATGGTAAATTCCATAAGATCAAAGTCAAGGTTGACAAGCCCGGATTAAAGCTCCAGTACCGCGACGGCTATTCGGCGATACCTGAGCCGCCTCCAACGCAGCACGCAGCGCGACAGGCGCTGGACGCTGCGGTGCTGAGCCCCCTGGATGCGACTGGCGTGGACGTTGTGGTGAAGGCGGCGCCAGTCAAAAGCGCCGGAACCGCCCAAAATCTTACTCTCCAATATTGGGTTGATGCGCGGACGATCACTCTGGTTCCCGACGGGAAGAAACTTGGGGTGCGCCTGACCATGGTGGTTGAACAATTGGGGCCCAGAGGAGAAGCCTTGAAGGGTGTTTCCCACGGCATCGACTTTGACCTGGATTCCGCCAACCGGGATAAATTCCTTGCCAGCGGTGTGCGCTTCTCAGAACCGCTCGCGATTGTCCCGAACGCCGAGCGCCTTCGGTTTGTCGTCCGTGATGACCCCAGTGACAGAATGGGTTCTCTCAGCGTGCCTTTGGACCGTATCACGCCGCCGCAACCGGCCAGTCACAATTAGGAGTGCAGCGGGCTGCCTGGTTCATCCCATTTGATTTGTGGCATTCCTTACTTCTCAGGTTTGCGGAAGATGACGCAATAATTATCATTGGGCCAGTGGGCAGGTTCGGACACAAGCTGAAAGCCTGCATGGGTGAGTTCCTGGATCAGAATATTCTTCGGCATGCCGTGCCCGCCGCGGTTTGCGGGAACACCCGGCACCGGCGGCAGCCACGAGCGCGGAGGGAAATCAATCACGGCCAGCAGTCCGCCGGGTTTGAGTGATTCGTAAAGGCTGGCGTCCATTTTTTGCGGTTCGGTAAAGTGGTGGTAAACACGCCGCATGTAGATTGAGTCGCAGCAACCGGGCGGCAGATTGGTTCCGGCCTGTGAACCTTCGAGGACGGTGATGTTGTGGTCGTTTTCCTGGGCGGCCAATTCCTTAAGGTGCGCGAGTTTTTCGGTGCTTACCTCCGTCGAATAAACATGCCCCGCTGGTCCCACGCGCTGGGCGGCGTCGAGAGTCATCTCGCCTGCGCCTGCTCCGATTTCCGCCACCACGCTGCCCGCATGCCAGTTGAGCAATTGCGCCAGCCGGGAAGACTCTTCCTGGTAGTTTTGCCCGCAAAGTGGAAGGGCAAGGGCGGAGAGAATCAGTGCGGTCAGCAGCAGTTTTTGCTTCGATTTCATAGGCACCTCTCGCGCGGGATTATACCTGTTCACAGGGGCGCTATCCACGGCAAATTCCGGCCGACGACGCCTGTCCTTTGTAGGGAATGGCTGAAATATTGGCAGAGCCGCTTCAGCCCACACCCATCTAGGGAAAACCAATGTATCCCGCCCGGAGATGGTAGACTGTCTTTCCAGAACAATGGAGCGTGGATTTGTGGCTCCTCCACCTGGAACCATGATACGGCGTTTATCAAGGATCGCGCTGGTGATGATGTGCTTGCTTTCGATCACCTCGTTTGCGGTCAGCAGCAGCCCAAGCCAGATCTCCCATCCGCCGACGAAGGCGGAGGCCCGCGAACTGCTCAAGTCTATCTGCCCTAACGGAATTCGACCTTATCACATCGGTTCGCCCTCGCGCTTAGGCTGTAGCCCGTGCCCAGCTTTCACGACGTGGGGCTCAACCCCTGGGGTGAAGGGACATGGCGGCTTCGGGCTTCAAACTGTGATCTTCGGTAGTTTTTCCTCGCCAGGCGCCGTGGAAGCCGTGGGTGACTTCAATGGTTGCGAAGACCACGCCAGCACAGCCAATTTTAATGCGAGCGTGTTTTTCAGGAAAACTGCCGGCAAATGGCGAATGGTTGATTACATTCGCACTGAGACTTCAAAGTGTCAGCTTTACTCCCTGCCAGTGGGTCGCGACATTCTCCTGTGCCGCGGATTTTCAGGTCACGCTGAAGAATCCGAAGAATGGATTTTCTCTCTACAGTTTTTAAAGGACGGAGACTGGCGCGAGGAAAAACTTTTCGGGACAGTGAACACTTGGGGTGCCTGTGGGCCCACCGATGTGGAAGGGTCCATCTCCAATTTCGAATTGGTCGATCTGAATCATGACGGTGTGCCCGACCTCAGGATTACGGCTAAAGTTGGCCGGTCATCTCACGCCGGGAAGCTCGGCGTGTGCGCGCAAGGCGTTACGTCTACACCCCCAAGAGTCCATGAAATTGATTTTCTGTTCAAGCGGGGTGGATTCGCAGTGGCGCCCCGGAGCGCAAAAATCAAAGACACCCTCGATCAGGAATTCAAGGAAGCAATTCGGCTTGCCCTGTCATCTCGGTGACTCGCATTCTGCTAGAACCCGACGGCCTGGGAGATGCGCATTGTCGTGTACCCCCGCGGTTGACTGAGGCAACGGCCCGTGGTATTCGTCTTCTTCGATGCCCGATGGAACTGAAATGGTGATGCGGTAGTGCCTGCGCGTGCGAAGGAAACTGACCTAATGCAGTTCTTCAGTCGTTTTTCTCAAGGCGAGTTGCGCCTTAATCGGATTGAAGCGTTTACGGATGGTGTCTTTGCGATCATCGTCACGCTTCTGGTTCTGGAACTAAAAGTTCCTGCGCTTCACAACCAGACCAGCGTGGGTGAACTGGCCGGCCGGCTGATTGAACTGCTCCCGCAGTTTTTGAGCTGGCTGATCAGCTTTGTGATCGTCTGCAAGTTCTGGCTGAATCACCATCACATTTTCGGGCTTGCGCGCCATGCCAACTACAGCCTGGTCTGGTTGAACGTAATCTTCCTGATGTGCCAATCTTTTATCCCGTTTCCAACGGCCCTGATGGGCGAACATGCCTCAAACCCGCTGGCCGTCAGCTTTTTCGGTTGTGTGATGGCGATCAATACAATTGCGTTTATCGCCATGCACAGGTACATCCTGCATCATCTGATCAAGCCGGAGCTTGTGGATTTGCAGGACCCGCACATCATATTGAAATCATTTGTAGGCGTGGTTTCTTATCTGGCCGGCGCCGGATGCGCGTGGGTCAGCGTGGATGTGGCATTCGCTATCTATTTGCTGACCCCATTGTTCTTTATCGTCCCCCCGCAAGGCAAGCAAGCTAAAGCCTGACCAACCATATTTCACAGCAGCGTAATGGAGTAGGATTGCTGCGGCGCTCCCGCGGGCGCAGTCAGCCGTCGGCTGCCCCCATTTCCCGCGAATTCTGCCAACACGTAGTAATCAAGGATCGGTGAGTCAGCTTTGCTGGCCTCAATCACTTTCACAAAGGTGCGCCGGCCCGCCGGTTCCATCTGGACTGTTTGCCATTTTTCCGCAGCAGCGCGGCGTAGAAACAGCTTAAGCCGAGGTGCGGAGTTGCCGCCGGGAGCTACCGCGAAGATTCTTACTTTTTCGCCCGGCGCTAATGTCGACGGCCGCGTAGGGATAAAAACTCTGGGGGTGGCCTTGTCATCTTTCCTGCGTACTTCGTGAAACAGCTTTTCAACATCGGGCGGTAGTTCGCCAAGAAATTCTTTCATAGAAAGGCGAAGGCGAAACAGCGCCAATCTTTCAAACTTGTTGTGCACGGAAGCCAGCGCGCCCTGCTCATTCCGCTCGCTTACCATCTGCTGGTAGATCAGGACAGCTTCTCGCACTTGCGGCGCAAGCTTCTGCCAGAGCGGCGCTCCCTGGTCGAGGATTTTTTGTTTTGCTTCAGCAGCCTTGCCGTTCTGTTTGAGGGTTTGGGCTTCCTGCAACAACTGATGAAGCTGTGACGCCAATACCCATGACTCCGAATAAGAAACAAGGAACTCGACATAACGCGTGAGGTAATCCAGTCGTTCGTGCTCAGCAGGGCTCGATGACTTGTTGGTTAAAGACCTGAGCTGTTGAGCCACCTTCGCCTGCGAAACTCGGATTTCCTTTGGCGGCTCGTAACCAGCCCAGAACTCGAAAGCTTCGCTGTAATCTCCCGAATAGGCATGGATCTGATGGTGGCCATCGACGATCTTTCCACTAAACGAATTCAGAATGAGGCGGGCGCGGTCCGTGACGGTCAGAACGTCAGCCAGTTCCTCAGCGCGCAGACCTTCTGCCTGAACGGCGGCAAATGAGCTGAAAAACTCGGCAGGTTTCAGATTCCGATCCCACGATGCACGCGACTGGAATCCTGCATCGGCGTTCATCATGCGGTTCCGCCAGTGGATTCCGAGGACTCCCTGGCAACCATATTTCTCAGCGAGGTCCAGGTCTTCTGCCCCGCGATGGACGTGGAACTGCGGAAGCCACATTGCAGGATCATCCTCCAGCCAGGGAATTGGCCACCGTTCACGCTCCCCGAGTTTTCCATATTCCTCGCTGACGGGGTCCCAGCCAAGGTTGTCGCTTAGTGACGAAAAGATAATGTCCAAAGGCAATCGCTGATGGAACTGCGCAAAGTGGCGGACAACTCCTCCCCAACCGGATATGACAAGACGCTTCTCCGGTGCGTGCCGCTTGAGGAAGTCGTAAGCCTGCCTATAGGGCGTAACCGAAAGCGGAACGTTCTCCTTTTGGCTCGCCCAATTCATCGCTTCGTCTTCCCACAGCCAGACGTAATCCACCGTGGGATAGGCTTCCAACAGGTTGCCCAGCCTGGCTTCCAGAATGTCGCGCGCAGCTACTGTTTCAGGATCAATCCGCGGGCCGGGGACCTTCGGATTCATGCTTTTGTAGTGGGCCTCGGGCGGGGTGGCCCGATAGATCTCGTCCGGAATCTGGTAAGGCTCAAAGCCAACTCCGGTTCGGATGCCGAGCTTTTTCGCGTAGCCAAACGCCTCGCCCCACAACTGCTGCGCGAATTTTGCATCCTCCCAGCAACTGGTGGCCCGGGTTGTGGCTTCAGAGCCGAAGACGTCGTCGGCAAAATAATCAGGTGCACCCATCCCATAGTTGGAAGTTTTCTCGGGAATGTATCCCCAGCGGTTGGTTGCGGTTGTGTCCGTGTAAGCCAGATGCCCAACTCCAGCGTATTCGAACGATAAAAATGACTCTGTCCACTGGTTTGCACCCGAATATACGTGGATGCCCAGAGTATTGAAACGCATCCGAAGCATGGCTTCAAGGTAGGCGCGATGTTCTTCGCGGTTGTAGACCGTGATGCAATTCAGGAAGTCAGGCCAGGGAAGCAATCCTCGCGTCTTGAAGCGTGGCTGTGCCTTCCATGGATGATTGACGGGTGGCAGGTTTAGATTTCGAGCCGGCTGCAATGGATAAGTGTCACCATAGAGGCCGAAGAACGCTCCCTGCCGTTCAAGGAAATCAAACACAGCGTAAAGGACGGCCTGCGGCGCGGCGCCCGTCAGGTGAACTCGAGAGCCTTTGCCAGCCGATATTTCTTGGCGGATTTCGTATGCCTCGGCGTCATTGAAGGCATTTCTTTCTACTCGCAAAATGAAAGCGACATCTGCGGTTCCAGGCTCCGTGGCTGGACCTGCGGACTCAATCGGTGGGCAAGCCAATCCAAGCTTCCGCAGACCGCGGGCGAGTTCTTTGCTGGCAAGCCGTTCCTGAAAGCCCGCGTTTGGCGGAGCCAGAATCCAGACTTTCTGATTTGGCTCCAGTGTGAAGCCCATGCTGAACCGGCCGGCATCAATGATTCCGGTGTTGTTTGCATCCTGGCTGGAAATTCGGGCCGCGCGGCTACCTGGTGGATAAATTGATCCGGCACCCAGGAGGGCTGCAGAATCCTGCAAGAATTTCCGCCTTCCAATGCCTTTTCGTTTCACCGCTGGCTCCTTGACTGGAAGTTGCAAGACGAGTTGTCCGATCGTAATAACAAGGATTGGCCTCAGTGCCGTAATCGCCACGCAGGCGGCAAGGAGCGAAAGTATCACCCTTCGTCCTGCCGGGCAAGAACGCACACTCGGTCATCATTCAACCAGGGTTGGTCTGGAGAAAAACTTCCTCAAAGGATAGAGGAGCTTTTCGGCGCACCTTTTGGAATTGAATCAGGCGGCTACGGTCAACCCATCTGCTGGTCGACCATGACCGTCTGCCGTCTAGTTGCTGCTAGATGCCTTGGCGATGAACTGGTTGATATTGCGGTTGAGTACAGGCAAAACCTTCGGGTTCAGGTAGAGCATATGCCCACAATCGTAATAATCAGTGGTGATTCGCTTCCAGGCGTCTTTGGGGAGCGGCGAATGCCGCAGGCTGTATTCCGTGGCGAAAAAGGGAGTCGCCATGTCGAAATAGCCGTTGTTGACCATCAATTGGAGTCCCGGGTCGTTGCCCATCGCACGCGCAAGCGCCGGGGCGACGTTCAGAAACATGGACCCTTCTCCTGTCAGAACCTGGACTGGTGGGTTGTATTTCCAGTCCCAGGCACTGTTGACCTTATAGCTGAGCTGCGTGTAATGACGATCATTGTGGTAGTTCAATCGTCGCTCGAGATAATCATTAAAGCTTGCAGTCAAAGCACCCGTCATGGCGCTGCTGGTAGCGCCGAGATTGCTGGGACCATTGAAAGGGAGAAGCGGATGTAGTTCCG